>JABDOU010000379.1 GCA_013043085.1 Acidimicrobiia bacterium | reverse complement strand
GTCAAGCTGGGATTGATGGTGCTGGTGGTTGCCTTGCTGGCGGCGAGCGGCATTGCCATTGCACAATCGAACGGTGAAGGTACCGATCCGAACCCGGCCATCGAAACGCCAACCACCGAAACACCTGCAGAAGAGTCGCAAGCTTCGGACGCCGATGAAAACGCTCCCGGATTCGTCGAAAGGTTCAAGTTCGGCGCCCGGGCTGAACGTCACGCAGGCTTCGGAATCGTCTTTGGTGGGGTCGATGGGGTCGCAGAGATCCTCGGATTGGAACGCGACACGCTCTTCGCTTCGTTGCGAGATGGATCGACACTCGTTGAAATCGCAGCGGATCAGGGCGTCGATGAAGCTACGTTGCTGTCGGAGCTGACGACTCTTGCGAGTGATTCGGTCAATCAGGCAGTCGCAGATGGTCTCATCGACCAGGAGCGAGCCGACGAAATACTCACCCGCCTCGACGATCACCTTGCCGAACTCGTGAACAGGTCGTTCGATGACTTCAAACGACATCGGGGTCATCATTGGGTCGGCAGAGGATTCATCGGCGATGAGGTGAGTGAAATCCTCGATCTTTCCAAGCAAGAAATTCATGAACTTCTCAAAAGCGGCCTGACCCTCTCTGAGGTTGCCGAGCAACAAGGGGTCGATCCCGAGACTCTCATCGACGGAGTCTCGGACGAGTTTCGGCAACGCTTTTCGGACCGGGTTTACGGGCTCGAAGAGGGCAACTAACCCCCACCGTTCACCGCAGAACGATCCTCCTCAGAAACTCCGGCTCGGAAACGGGCCGGAGTTTTCGCGAATTGGGTCGTGCGGCTGGAGGATTACCGGACTGCGGCCGATAACGTGATGGTATGGGATCGAAACCCTCGCAGGCTCGAGGGCGTCATAGGCACGTGAGGTTCATGGTTGCCGGCGCGCTCATCGCCGCCGCGTTTGCGGCGGCTCCCGCCTACGCGCAGGAATTGGCACCTGACCAACAAACCACGATTGTCGCACCGGCTGAGCCGATCCTGGTTGGTGCCTACGTGGACGACTGGTCGGGCGACGCATTGCGGGTGGTGAATGAGAAGGGTCAGCCGGTGAGCATCGGTGGCTTGTTTCACACCATCGACGAGAACAACACATTCTCGCGTGTGCCCGAACAATCCGACCGAACCGGTTGGCTACTCGAACGGTCCTGGCAGCAGGGTGCCACGCCGTTCTCAAACCTCCAGGCCGACGTTTCCGCCTCGGAGATTGCCTCAGGTCGCCACGATGCTGCCATCAACGTGTGGCTCGATCACGTCGATGCCTGGCTCGATCGCGGGGAGGGGCGAAGGCTGACGATTGCTCCCCTGCAGGAGATGAACGGTGTGTGGACTCCGTACGGATGCTACGAGAGGGATGGCCAGATCATTGTCGAGGCAGACGACTATGTCTCCGCTTTCAGGAGGGTGCATGATCTCACGTTCGCCCGACTCGACCCGGATCTCGTCCAGATTTCATGGGCCCCCAACAACGAGTCGACAGCCGGATGCGGTGTGCTCGCCGACTATTACCCCGGTTCTGAATATGTCGACGTTGTGGGCATTTCTGCTTTCAACTTCGGAGAGGCACCCGACGGCAGTTCATGGCGATTGCCCGCGGAACTGATCGGACCTGCCGCCGATCAACTTCGTTTGATCGCTCCGGACAAGCCGTACCTCCTCGCTCAGACAGGGTCGTCCGAGGTGGGAGGCGACAAGAGCGCATGGATTGTGGACTTGTTTGATTTCGTGGTGAGCGATCCGAATCTGGTCGGTTTGATCTGGTTTGACCTGGACAAGTTCGAAGTCGGCGCCGACATGGACTGGGAGATCGAACCTCATCACCGGGATGCGTGGCGCCAGTCGCCCGATGTTGATTATGTGTTTCCGATGGCCTTCGACGACATCGGCTTCGCTCCGGCGATCTATGACGGAGCCGTGACGCTGGCCGGACGTCTCGCAAGCATCGTTCTCGATTCAGAACCGGACTGCGGAGCTGAGTGGTCGTTCGTCGACGAGCCGGTCGGTTTCGAGATTGCCAGCCGGACCGCGCTCCGCAGTGGCGGCTACGCAATCCCACCGCTGCCCGTGGATCAGGTCGGACTCATCGACCTCGAAACCGGACGATGGCTGGTTCCGCGCCGAACCGGCGAGGTAGTCGAGTTCTACTTCGGAGGGCAGGGCGATATCCCGCTCGTCGGAGACTGGGACTGTGACGGGTTCGATACTCCGGGGTTGTTCCGTCCGTCCGATGCCAGCGTGCACCTCACAAATGATCTCGTCGTGGGTCCCGCTACCCACAACTTCTTCCTGGGACTGCCCGGGGACAGCGCCCTGGCCGGCGACTTTGACAACGACGGGTGCGATACCGTTGCGATTTACCGGCCTTCGACCGGAGAGGTTTTCGTGATCAACGAGTTGGGTGAGGGCGTGCAGCCTGTGCGGGTTGCGACGTCGTACCATTTCGGAGAGCCAGGCGATGTTCCCTTCGTCGGCGATTTCAACGGCGACGGGATGGAAACGGTTGGTTTGTACCGGCCGAGCTCAGGATACGTCTATGTCCGGCACGAGCACCTGACTGGACTCGCAGACAACGAGTTCTACTTCGGGGATCCAGGCGACAGGCTCGTTGCAGGAAACTGGGCGGATGGGCTGGCCGACACAGTCGCGGTTTACCGACCGACGGACCGGGCCTTCTATATGAGGTTCACCAACGATCAGGGTCCGGCCGATCAGGTGCTCTACTTCGGCGAGGAGCGATGGCATCCGGTCGCCGGAGTATTTGAGGTCTAACGAGGCCTACATCGAAAGAGCATCGTTTCGGTCCTAGGCGGGGGAGAGGTAGCTTGCCGCGTCTTCCCGGGCCTCGTCGACGAGTCCCAGTTTCAGGTAGCCCGGTTCCAACCGGAATTGTTCTTCGAAGGATGACAGGACAACGTCGGCGACCCGATCGACATCGCGGGGTGCGCCAACCTCGTCCGCGATACTGCCTGTGGTGTCGGGCTTCCAGGGAATGTCGAGTGCCGAGTAAATGGGGACGAGCGTTTCCCTGACAAGCGCGGCATTGTTCACAACGATGACACCCCCGATGTGCGTTGCCGCACCGAAGATGCGCTGGCCGACGCCGATGATCTTTTTCTCGAGACGTGCGTTGATGCTGTTGGCGCCAGGGCAATACTCGCCGAGCACCTCACCTATATAGGAATCGACCCCGAGCGACTCCATTGCTCTGAGCAAGATCACCCCGATCTCTTCGAATCGTTGTGTGATCGCTGCCCGCGGATTGTCGCTTGGTACCGACCACGCAAACGCCAGCGTCTCCTCGTGAAACAACGCTGCCCGTCCACCAGCGAGTCGTTCAACTGCTCCGAAACCGCGTTGGCGGGCCAGGGACACGGCGTCGGGATACCCGGGTACGTTTGCATCCTGCCGTCCAAAAGCCACATAGCGACCAGGGGTATAGATGCGAAGTGTTTCGGGCAGCTCGCCCGTCCCTACCCGTCGGAGTATGGCCGCGGACAGTGAGGTGTCGAGACCTGGATCTTCGGTATATGTGTCGCGAATCACCGTGATGGTACGTGCCATGTGCGTATGGTACGGCGTCTGACGGGTGTCCGCTTCCGCCGGGATCGGCCTTTGATGCCCGCATCACGGCGTCGCCCGATAGCCTGTCTGACTTATGCATGGCGGTTGGTTCTCCTATCTGAGATATGACGAGAATCAAGCCGCGCCCAACATCGATCGCGACGTGCTCAGGCGAGTGTTCGAGTATGCGCGACCGTATCTGCGATATCTCATCATCGTGCTGGTGTCGATTGCATTCATCGGAATCGTCACCCTCGCTCCGCCGCTTCTCATACGCGATCTGATCGACATCGCCATACCCGCCAAGGACATAGGGCGAGTGACGTTGCTTGGAATCGGAATGGTTGCCGTCCCGCTATTGAACGGGGCAATCGGCCTTGTGCAGCGCTGGGCTTCATCGACAGCAGGCGAAGGAATAATCTTCGACCTCCGGCGACAACTATTCGGCCACCTCGGCTCGATGTCTCTCGGGTTCTTCACCAACACGCGCACCGGAGAACTGAACTCACGCCTGAACAATGATGTGGTGGGGGCTCAGCAAGCCATCACCGGCACGCTGGTGTCATTGGTCTCGAACGCCTTTTCGACCATCGTCACGATCGCGGTCATGTTGGGGATCGAGTGGCGGCTCACCCTCTTGTCGATCGTTGTCCTCCCGCTGTTCGTTATCCCATCTCGTCGCGTTGGCAAACTCCTGAGAGGCATTGCCCGCGACCAAATGGTGTCTCAGGCCGAGATGAACAACAGTATTTCGGAAGCGCTCAATGTCTCCGGCGCACTTCTCGCCAAACTGTTCGGTCGTGGTCAAACGGAGATCGATCGGTTCACCGAACATGCTTCCGAAGTGAAGCGGCTGGGCATCCGGCGGGCACTCGTCGGTCGTTGGTTTTTCATGGCGCTTGGCATTGTCAGCGCAGTCGGCACGTCCCTGGTGTTCTGGTTCGGAGCGGTTCTCGTGATCAACGGCGAGCTCGATATCGGCGATGTGGTTGCGTTGTCGCTCTATCTCGGCAATCTCTACGGGCCGCTCTCGTCGCTGTCGAATGCCAAAGTCGAGTTTTCCACCTCGATGGTGTCGTTCGAGCGGGTGTTCGAGGTCATGGACATCAGAGCCGAGATCAGGGAAAAACCAGACGCTGTAGCCCTCGAACCGGTGGTCGGGGCCGTCGAATTCGACGACGTGAGCTTCGACTATGCAGCGGCCGTCGAAACCGGGTTGGCGTCGGTTCAGCGGGTGTCGTTCTGGACCCCGGCAGTTCTCGATGGAGATCCGGTGAAGGTGCAATCGCGGGGACCGGCGCTTCAAAACGTTTCGTTTGCCATCCAACCCGGTGAACTCGTGGCGCTGGTAGGTCGGAGCGGCGCCGGTAAAACGACAGCCACCTATCTCGTCCCACGCCTCTATGACGTCACAAGCGGAGCGGTGCGGATCGATGGCGTAGATGTGCGGGATCTCTCCTTCTCCACCTTGAGCGGCTCAATCGGAGTTGTGACACAGGAGAGTCACCTCTTTCATGACTCTGTTGCGGCGAACCTTCGATATGCCAAGCCGGATGCAACCACCGAAGAGTTGGCCAGAGCCGCTGAAATCGCCAACATCCGCGAATTCATCGAGTCCCTTGCCGACGGCTATGAAACGCGCGTCGGCGAACGAGGGTATCGGCTTTCGGGCGGCGAAAAGCAACGTTTGGCGATCGCACGCGTTGTGCTGAAGGATCCGAGAATCCTCATTCTGGACGAGGCGACGTCACACCTCGACGCCCACAACGAAGCCCTCATTCAACAGGCACTCGATCGTGTGATGGCGGGCAGGACGTCCCTTGTGATCGCGCACCGACTCTCGACGGTTCTGGCCGCGGATCGGATTCTGGTCCTCGAGGAAGGACGACTCATCGAGTCGGGCACCCATTCGGAATTGGTCGCCGAGGGTGGCTTGTACGCCGATCTCTTTGAGACCCAGTTTCGCGCCGGGACCGTGCCGTCGTGAAGAACG
>JABDOU010000377.1 GCA_013043085.1 Acidimicrobiia bacterium | reverse complement strand
CCGAGGCATCAGACGTGAAGGAAGGCCTCACGCAGGTTGGCCGAACTCTTGACTCGGAACTTGCGAAGAAGGAAGCCGAGATGGCGGCGTCGCCATCCGAGCGCGTAGACATGATTCTCGATGAGATCGAATCCTCCGACCCTCTCAGTGAAATCGAGGCCAAGATCAAGGGAACCCAGTCCGACATCGAGGCCGAGAACGAGATCGAAGCCGAACGAACGTCCTCTGCCGAGATCGAACGCGACCCACCCGCCGAGAGATAGCGCCCTCTTCTTTGTTGGAAAGCCCGTTAAGAAGGCCTAGACGAGGAAGTTCTTGAGCATCGCCATGCCTTCGGTCGTCATGATCGACTCGGGATGGAACTGCACACCGGTTATGGGAAACTCCTTGTGACGCAAACCCTGTACCACACCATCTTCTGACCGAGCCGTCACTTCGAGGACTGTCGGGAGCGGCTCATCGACTACGAGCGAGTGATATCGAGTTGCGATAAAGGGGTTCGGCAGTCCGTTGAAGACGCCCACTCCGTCATGTTCCATTTCTGAAGTCTTGCCATGGCGCGGTTCAGGAGCGGAAACAATCGAGCCTCCAAACGCAACTGCGATGGCCTGGTGTCCCAGACAAACTCCCAGCGTCGGTATCTCCGGCCCTAGCTCAGATATCCACTCGACCGAATATCCCGCATTCTCGGGACGGCCAGGACCAGGCGAGATGACGATTCGATCAGGCCGCTGATCCCGGGCGGCTTTGGCATCCATGACATCGTTGCGAACCACTTCGACCTCGGCTCCCAGCTCACCGAAATACTGGACGAGGTTGTAGGTGAAAGAGTCGTAATTATCGAGGACGAGGACGTTCACCCACTAACGGTACCACCGCTGTCCAACAAGTCACCGAGCAGCTCGTAGCTCCAGATGACACCGGTCAACACGACGAGTATGAGAATCGTCATGATCGCGATGCGAATGGGTCTGTTTCCGGGCAAGCGCTCGAAGAGCCAGATCATGTAGCCCCCAGAATGGCTGCGTTCGGTCCGTCGACGAGCTCGGCGAACACGATCAGACGCTGCCGCGAAGAGAACTTGGGATGACAGGTCGTGAGAGTCAACCAGGCTCCTTCGAGTGGATCAGTCACCCACAGTCCAGTTTGTGGCACGATGCAAAGGCCTTCGTCGTTCCTACAACGCTCGGGCGCCTCCCGCACAACGTAGGTATGTGTACCGATTGCCGAGTCGACCTCTATCACGTCACCGGCAGTCAGCACATCCAGATTGTGAAATGGAGCCCCGTAGGTAGTCCGGTGACCGCTGATGACCGCGTTGCCGGGTTGCCCTGGAAGCGGAGTATCGGACATATGCCCTGGCCCCTTCTTCAGAGCGCCGCGCTCGACGCCCTCAACCATCGTGACGTCAACTTCGATCTTGGGAATCCTGATCTGAGCGAACGCGTCGCCCGCTGATGCCGATGGTTCAACTAGGAGGAAAGCGGCCTCATTGCCTGTGTTGTTGACGGGATCCGAACCATCGGTACCGAACGTGAGGCCGCTGAAGGGGTCGTATACGTCATCCAGCGGAACCTGGTCGACCTCGACGGCCGCGAAACGGGACTCGAGTGAGGCCTCCAGCTCGGCCTGGTCGCGCTCGGTGAGAATGTTGGTGAACCAAAGCTGATAGGCAACAAACCCGAGGAGATAGACACCCATCCAGATCAATGTCCAGCCCAATCCCCTGACGATGGAAATGACCGTTGACGCATACGCCGACGTAGAAGTCGGGTGTGCGGGTGGGCTATCTAGCTGAACCATTGCTAATGTCCTTGATCATGGCGCGGCCTCAAAATAACCGAAGCAAACCCTTACGAGAGAATCCCAAGACTCCTCAGAAGGAAGTCGAAGCCGAATCGAGCAAGATCTACGTAGGGATCATGCTTGGTCTCTTCGCTATCGGCTCATTGCTCATCATCCTGAACTACATCGGCGCCTTCCCGGGCGGATCGAGCTCCTGGTGGTTCGTGGGAGGATTGGGACTGATCGGTGCCGGCTTCGGAATGATGCTCAACTTCAAATAGCCCGCCGAAAGGTATTCGGCTTTTCTTGTCGATCTGCGTCGCTCTCATTCGTTGTCCTGGTGACAATCCTCGAAAGGAGTGACAACATGGCTAACTATGTGTTGGCTTACGCAGGCGGGAGTATCCCCGAAACAGAAGCGGATCAGGCCCGGGTGATGGAGGCCTGGAACAACTGGTACGGCGAACTCGGCTCCGCCATCGTCGACGGTGGAGCGCCTTTCGGCCAAGCAAAAACCATTGATGGAAACGGCGCCGTATCGGAGGCCGGAGCAGAGCGCCTCACCGGCTACACCGTCATATCAGCCGATTCAATCGATAGTGCAGTGACCCACGCCAAAGGCTGCCCCATCTTCGACGATGGAGGCATGGTGAGTGTCTACGAAACCGTGGACATGTAGCTACGAGTAATAGACGTGCGAAGCGCGTAAAGCCCCCCGGGGTTTCACGCGCTTTTGCGCGTAAAGAAGGTACTTGTTCCGCTGAGGGGGCGGGGTTATCCACAGGCTTATCCACACCTGTGGGTAATTACAACTCTGTAATTACCTCCGTGGAGCTTTGAGAAACGCAGCAATCACGCCGGAATCATCTCTTCACGACAATGGCGAGGAGCGGCAGCATCGTCGTCCTGAGCTGCGGTGATCGTCAGTTTCATGCCGCACACCGAGCACCGATAGTTGTGACTCACCTCGATCAGGTCTTCGGGATCCGGTTCAGGGGGCGCGGGGGTGGCCAGCAACCGGACGGCCCAGA
Source organism: Acidimicrobiia bacterium (assembly GCA_013043085.1). Classification (GTDB taxonomy): domain Bacteria; phylum Actinomycetota; class Acidimicrobiia; order Spongiisociales; family SHLN01; genus JABDOU01. The sequence continues at coordinate 6,744 of JABDOU010000377.1, read as the reverse complement.
AAGCGAACGCCATGATCCCAACGCCGATCGCGATCGCAATAACGAATGTTGACACGCTCACGTGGGACTCCCATCGGAAAGCTGCCGAGCTCTGTCATCCTACGATCCACCCCTAAACTATCTCCGGTCCGGGGATGTAGCTCAGCCTGGCAGAGCACCTGGTTTGCAACCAGGGGGTCATCGGTTCGAATCCGTTCATCTCCACACTTGTATCTGGTAGGGGCAATGAGTTTTCGGGCCTCCACGTCTCTCACGAACCGATGACACTTTTTGTTTTGCTCACCTGCGAGGCCTGGGCTTAGATCGGTTCTAGTTGGCGGAGGTCGGCTTTGGTGATGAATTCGTCGGGATCGAAGGCGAGGTTCCTTCGTTCTGGTGAGTTGTAGTAGCGCTCCACTGCTTCGTCCCATCTCAGAGGGCCGTCATAGGAAACTATCCAGCAGTACTGGTTGTTGGCGGGGATCGTCCATGTCCCGACTATCTCGAATCCGTATTGCAGGCGAGGTGGAATGACGTGATCCGAGACCAGCCTGGCAAACTCTTCGAGCTTGCCTTCTTCGATGTCATAAATGCGTAACTGCGCAGTCATCCCCCAACCATATCGCAACGAGCGATGGCCCGCCCATGGACTAGACGCATCCCGTCTCTGCTTTCCAAAGAAGCCCGAGAAATCAGCGTTTTCCGCTTGACGAGGTGGGGAAAGTGAGGTTCTCTGATTGGTGAGGACGCCTCAGTGTGCGAGGCGATGGAGAATATGAAAAAGGGCATGTTTCTAGCCCTTGTGGCCATTCTGGCCATCGGGGCTTATGCGTCCAGGACGCAGGCAAGTGTCGGAAACGCAAGCCGCTTGTTTCAAGACGGCATTTCCGGGATCTACGGAACCTTCGTCGACAGTTTGGCAAACGGAAACGCCATCATTCTCGCTGCGGCTGTTCCGTTTCTTGTCCTGCTTTGGCGATTGGCCAAGATGGTTCTGTACCCGAACAAATAACAAAAAACGCATCCGATGACTGCGGGCATGAGCCTCGCAGTCATCCGGTGCTCCGCCAGCCGATGTAGCGGTAGGTTGTCGATCAGGTCAATCAGCATCCACGTCGCGAATGAGTTCAACCTGTAGATCGAGCGTGATTTCGCGGGATACGAGAAATCCGCCAGTGTCAAGCGGCATGTTCCAACTGAGATCCCAGTCATCGCGGTTTATGACGCCCGATGCGGAAAAAACGGCACGGTCATTGTCCCACGGGTCGCGGGCGTAACCGAGGTACTCAACGTCGAGGGTCAATTCATTCTTGATCCCCTTGATCGTGAGTTCGCCTTTCATTGTGCCTTTGGTACCGGCCCAGTCGACGTCCGTCGACCGAAACGTCGCCCTTGACCACTCCTGCACATCGAAAAAGTCTGGAGACTTCAAATGATCATCCCGAGCTGTGTCGCCGCTCTCGACCGACGCCATGTCGATGACCGCTTCGATGTTGGTGTCGTTGGGATTGTCGCCGATCGTGACGGTCGCATCGACACCGGTGAACCGACCTCGTACCTTCGTCAGCATCAGGTGACGGCCGACGAATCCGATCTCGGCGTGACCGGGGTCTACCTTCCAAACGCCCGATGCCGGAAGCTCAATGCCGTCGACTGTGCGGACAGCGGTTGTGGTGCTCATCTTCCCTCCTATGGGATTCAACAATTATGTGCGTCTGCACATACCTCCCTTTTCAACTATGTGTGCGCGCACATTATTCCCGCCCGCGCTCTATTCTTCCACCATGGCAGCTGACGCCTCACGCTTGGGAATCGACGTTTGGGAATCAATGCTCCGGGTGCATGCTGCTCTCGTACCGGTCCTTGCCGGGGAGGTTGAGGCCCAGACCAGACTTCCCCTGTCCTGGTACGACGTTTTGTTCGAACTGAATTCGACAGATGGGAAGCGCCTTCGAATGCAGGACCTGGGAGATCGAGTCGTGTTGAGCAGAACTCGCGTCAGCAGAATCGTCGACGAGATGGTCGAAGCCGGCCTCGTCGAAAAGAGTCCGGACCCCGAAGACGGACGAGCGAGCCTCGCCATCATCACCAGGAACGGCAGGGCGACGCTGAGGCGGGCAGCGCCTGTATATCTAAAAGCAATCGATGAGCATTTCACTACCCACCTTCAAGAGCGCGAACTACAAGCTCTGCAATCTGGCCTCCAGCGCATCCTCGACTCCCTCACCCCAAAGACCACCGGGTCGACAAACGAGCAGCCCCGAGTCCTCAAGAGATAGATACGAGTTTGCCAAAGGAACCCGCAAGGGTTCCCGCAAACTCGAAAGGAACCCGAAGGGTTCCCGTGGGCCTACCTGGATTTGAACCAGGGACCTCATCCTTATCAGGGATGCGCTCTAACCAGCCTGAGCTATAGGCCCGAACCGCCACCCTAAGGGTCTCGATGGAGTTCGAACGCCACCGTAGGCGAGCGCGATGATACCACTCCCCTTTCGGCCTCTCCCAAACCCCGCGTGCAGGGCTCCAGATCACGTATTGCTCATGGTTTGGGCAAGACGGACCGATTTCATTTACTATGGCCTGGCGCTGCACTTCTACCGGAAAAAGAAACATCCGAAAACCGGGCAAACGGTTGGACTTTGCTTCATATGCTGAATTGAAGTGACGGGGTTACTACCTCGGGTGCACGAGATGCGGGACAACCAGAACACCGGAGACCTTTGAACATGGTTAGCAAGCCGTCAGAAAACGAACGTCGCTCATTCGAGACGACTCGTCGCGGATATAACAAGGACCAGGTAAATGCGTTCTTGTTCGAGCTCGAGCAGAAGCGTCACGCGGCTGACGCACGGATTTCTCAGCTCGAAGCCGAGGTGGCAAAAGCGCGCCAGGCCGGATCCCCGGATCTCGAGGCCGAGATGCGTCGTCTACGCGAAACCAAGCTCGCTGAAGCGGAGCGTCAGTCGAAGGAAATCCTCGAGCGAGCCCGCAAGCGCGCTCAGTCCATTGAAGATTCCGCACAGGATCCCGATGTCGCTTCTGCAGAGATCATGGCCGAAGCCAAGGCCGAGGCGCAGCGGATTCGACAGGAGGCGGAGCGTGACGCCAAGCAGATAAAGCGTGAGGCCCGCAACCTCCTCAGCTCGAGCCAACGACAGGCTGAAGAAACCCGCAACGAGATCCAGAGTTCGCTCTCTGAGGTTCAGTCCCAGGTGGCACGCGCTTCTCAGGCAAGCCAGGAAGCGAAAGCCATCATCGCCGATGCCGAACATCAGGCGAAGATCATCCACGAACAGGCTGAGGATGCCAAGGAGCAGGCCGAAGCAATTCGGAGAGCAGCAGGCCGGGAGGCAGAACGCAAAGCCGAACAGATGGTGAACGCCGTCAAAGCCGAGGCCGAAGGACTCCGGACCCGTGCTCAAGAGACGCTTTCGACCGCACAGGCTGAGTCGGAAAAGCTGATGGCAGACACCAAGCGTGAAGCCAAGACGTTGATCGAAGAAGCTCAGCAGATCCGCGCCAAAGCTGAACAGGACGGCGCCCAGAGTGTCAAAGACGCTCTCGCCCGGAGCCAGGCGCAAATCGACGAGGCCCGCAAGGAGGCAGAAGCCGCCAGGGCCGAGGCAGCCCGCATCAAGAGCAGCGCAGCAGAGGTCAAAGCGGCCGTTGAGACCGAGACGGCTCGCTTGCGCTCGGAAACGAATCGTCTGCTACGCGAGGCAAAGGACAAAGAAGCTCTGCTCGCAGACGCCGAACAGAAAGCCCGGTCACTCCAGACCGAGGCAGAAAACGACCGTACTCACGCACGCAAGGTTCTGGCCGACGCCCACAAAGAGGTGGCATCGGTCCGCCAGGACGCAGAAACTCATCTCCAGGCCGCAAAGCAGCAGTTGGACGAGGCCAAAAAGGAATCGGCCAGGATTCGGGTTGAGGCAGCGAATCTCAAGTCAGAGAGCGACGGGATTCTCGAGGCTGCCAAGAAGCACGCTGAGGCGCTGAAGTCTGAAGCCGGCTCCATCAAGGCCGCTGCGCTCGACGACCGCAAGAACGCCGAACAGGCACTGCGAGAGGCAACTTCTCTCAACCAACAGGCCAAAGCAGCTCTGGCAGACGTCGAGACGGAGAAGCAGAAGAAGCTTGCAGATGCAGAAGCTCGTGCGAAAGAGCTCGTCGACGAAGCCGAGCATCGCATCGAAACTGCCAAGCGGAATGTTGTCTCGATCCACGAGAATGCGCTGAGCGCCAAAGCCGAGGCCACAGCTCTGATCGAACAGGCGACCACCCAGATCGCCAAGGCCGAAGAGACCGAAGCCGCAGCGAGCGAACGTCAGAAGAACGCAGACGAGCAGCTCCGGGCTGCCAAGACTCTCCAAAAACAGGCTGACGAGTCGATCGCGAACGCTGAAAACCGTGCCAAGGCGATCACGGATGCAGCCGAATCCGAACTCGCCAAGAGCAAACAAAAATCCGAAGCCGTGACTGCGACGGCGCAGGAGATGATGGACCAAGCGGCGAGCCTCCAGGACACTGCCGAAGCCGCCAGGGCTTCTGCCGAGGCCGAGTTGAGCCGTGCAACAGCCGCAAAGACTGAAGCCCACGAACTCATGTCAGCAGCTCAGTCGAAGTCCCAACTCCTCGCCGCTCAGGAGGCGAAGGCGAAAGAGAACACGGCTCGAGCAGCTGCGCTCATGTCGGAAGCAAGCCAGAAGGCAGAACTCGTCAAAGATGCAGAAGCGAAGGCCGCATCGCTCATCGCCGGAGCCGAGGCCAAAAAGTCCGAGACCGAGACAGAGATCGAGCAGTTGCTCCAGGGTGCACAGGCGGAAAACGATCGTCTCCGCCAGGCTGCCGAGGCGGACCGCTCGGCTGCGAGGGATCTTCTGGAGACGGCAAAGGCCGAGAGCACCAAAACTCTGGCATTCGTCGAGGAACTCAAGACCGAAACGCAGGGTTTGAACGCCGAAGCCAAGACCCTCCTCGAAACATACACGAATCGCAAAGCCGAGATTGATAGGGACGCCGAAAGCATTCTCGCCAGTGCGAGAGAGGAAGCAGAGAGCATCAGGGCCGGCGCAGCCAAGGAGCTGTCTGAAGCACAGGAGCAGTCTGCAAAGCTCCTCGATCAGGTGAACGCCGATCGCGAGGATCTGTCAAGGCGCGAGGAGGCGGTGAAGGTCGCCGAGGCCAACGTCTCAACTGCCGAAAAGCGGGTAGTCGATGCGCAGAGCCGGTTGAACAAAATCAATACGGACCTCGCGCACGAGCTCAAGGTGTTGGAAGAGACCAAGGCCGAATCGGAACGAATCCGAACTGAGTCCCAGGCCGCTGCGGTCGAACTCAGCCAATCGGCAGAAGCAGCCGCTACGCAAGCCAGAGCAGAAGCTGATGAGCTGAATAAAGAAGCCAGGGCCGCTCGAGCGGAGGCTCAGCAGCTGCTGGACACGGCTAATCAGGAAGCCACCGCTTTGCGGGAGTCAGCCGAACAACTCCGGGTTTCGGTCGAGCAGGAACTGACCGAGGTGCGGGCCAGTGCGGATCGCTCACGCACAGCCGCCGGCGAAGAACTCGCAGCCATCAAGCAAGAGATCTCTCATGCAGCCACTCAGCTGACGGAGCGCCACGACGAACTCAAGAAGGTCAATGCTGATATCGGAGTAGCTAAGGAGGCTGCGAGGGTCGAAGCTGATCGCATCCGGTCGAGCGCCCAGGTTGAACTTGCGAATGCGAGGGAGGCGAACAAGATCGCAGCCGAAAAGGTGCGGGGCGCCGAGCAGGTGATGGCAAACGCTGAGAGCCGTCTGGCCGAAGTGGCCGCTGCAGAAGGCATGGTCGCCGAATCCAAGCAAAAGGCCGAGGAAATCATCCAGGCGGCTCGCGACGATGCGGCACGCATAACCCGTGGCGCCAACGAGCTCCTCGACAAGGCCGGGTTGGATGCACAGGAAGCTGACAGCGCACGGGTTCGCGCACAAGAGAAGGCCAAGGCAGCAGAAGCCCGTCTGGCGGAGCTAGAGACTGCCGCTGAGGAGACGAAGCGGGAAACCGAAGCGCTCAAAGCTCAGTCGGACAAGATTCTCCAGGACGCACAGGCCAAAGCAGACCAGGTCGTCACGGGAGCCCGCGAACGCGAGGCCGAGGCCCGCAAGCAAGCTGTTGCAATCCTCGAAACTGCTCGGCTCGAAGCCGAGGAGCAGACCAGGAGCATCCGGGCAGATGCCGCCGAGAGAGTGGCTGCTCTGCAGCGCCAATCCGACGAGGCGGCGATGGAAGCCGAACGGGCCAAGGCGGCTGCCAAACAACAGGCAGCGGAGCTGATCCAGAAAGCCCGTGACGAGATCGAAGCTGCGAAGGCCGAGCTCACCTCGGTTCGTGAAGATATCGTCAAAGCGGCGGAGGAACGAGCGTCTGAGATCGTCACGTTCGCCCAGGCAGATGCCGAAAAGATTCGACTCGAGATCAACGACATGCGAGCTCAGGCCAGGCGCGAAACTGAGGAGTTGCGCCGAAACCTCGAAGAGCGCGAATCGGAAATAGCGAGCCGTATGACCGTTGTCAGCGAGAAGGAACAGTCGTTGTCCGATGCGGAGCGACGGGCCGAGCGCATCGTCCAGAGCGCGCGTGAGTCTGCCGAGGAGTACCTGTCTGCGGCGGAAAACCGGTTGGCCGAAGCTGAGGCCACACAAAGATCAGCAGCTGAGGCAGTGGAGCGCATGCGCGCTCGACTGAAGGGGTCGTAGTCCTTGGAGGGAGCTACCCGGGGAGGGC
>JABDOU010000371.1 GCA_013043085.1 Acidimicrobiia bacterium | reverse complement strand
AGCTGGTTCACATCCACGCCGAATGCATCAGCGATCGATGTCATCGTTTCGCCGTCGGCGACTGTGTGGAACGTTTCGTTGTTGGCCTTGAACGCATCCGGTGAGACGACACCTCTGGTGTTTCGCTCCAGAACCGGGATGACGAGAGTCGCGCCGACCTGCAGATCGCCATCTCCTCCGAGGCCGTTCGCAAATGCGATGTCTTCAGCCCGCATGCCTACAAACGAGGCTGCGATTGCCGACAAGGTATCGCCGGATTGGACCTGGTAGTAGGTCGGCTCGAGCACGGTCTTGGGATCTGACGGATTGGGAAGCGGGATCGGAGCCGGAGTTTCTGCTGGTTCCTCAGCCGGTTCGGCGGCTGGTTCCGGGGAAGGAGCCACCTCGGCGGTCTCGGACGATGGGATCGTCAACGTCTGGCCTACAAAGATGGTGGCAGGATTGGTGATGCCGTTGGCGGCAGCCAGTGCGTCGGTAGTGACCCCATTATCCCGGGCAATGATCGACAGAGCATCGCCGGCGGCGACAACGTAGGTCATGGCGGCCGGTTCGGGAGCGGGTTCCGGGGCCGGAGCGGGTGCCGGCTCATCTGCCGGTGCCGGAGCAGGGTCCGGCGACGGGGTTTCCCCGACGGCAGGGATCTTCAAGACGGATCCCACGAGAATCTTGTCGACGTTGGTTATGGCATTGGCTTCGGCCAGCAACACCGTCGGCAGACCGAACCTGGCTGCGATCAGCGAAAGGGCATCACCGGAGGTGACGCGATAGCTCGTCGGATCTGCGTCGTTTTCAGAGGAGCTGCCTTGCATTCCTGGAATCTCCAGGACCTGTCCGATCCGAATGAGGTTGATGTCATCTATGCCGTTGGCCGCGGCAATCGCTTTGATCGTCGTGTTGTTGGCCCGGGCAATATCGGCCAGTCGGTCTCCCGGCTGAACCTCGTGCATGGCAGCCGCTATCGCGGCCGTGGGGATCTCCAGAACCTGTCCGATACGGATCATGTCCGGATTGGCGAGACCGTTGGCGTCGGCCAGGGCACGCGTGCTCACTCCGTTGTTCTCAGCAATCTCCGAAAGAGAGTCGCCGGCAGCCACCGTGTAGGAGGCTGCGCCAAGTGACGCGAGCAATGCCAGCCCTACCACCGAGGTGGAGAGGCGCTTCATAGGTGCGCTCATCAGTTGTACAAACCTCCCGAGTTCTCCGCCCGGGATCGGCAAGGCTAGGCCAAGGTCGCGAAAAGCGACGTTATTTCTACCCCGTTCTTTGAGGGCTTCGGGGCAACTGCCAAACTGTCCCGATGACTGAGGGAATTGACGATCAAAAGGTCCACGAGTGGCTCATCGCCAACGTCCAGGACCTGCAGGGACCGTTCACCTATGAGCGAGTCGCCGGAGGACGTTCCAATCTGACGTTCGTTGCAACGGACGCCGTGGGAAGGAAGCTGATCGTTCGTCGGCCACCGCTCTCCCATGTCATAGAAAAAGCACATGACATGGCTCGGGAGTACCGCGTCATCGCAGCACTTGGATCCACACCTGTCCCCGTACCGATCGCGCGTGGATTGTGCCTGGACCGGGCTGTCACCGGAGCGGACTTCTATGTGATGGACTTCGTCGACGGATTCGTACCCCACACCGAAGCGGAGGCGGCCTCGATCGACGACCGTCGAGGCCTCTCACGCAACGTCATCGATGTCCTCGGCGATCTCCACGACGTCGAGCCGCGGCAAGTTGGGCTCGGCGACCTGGGACGCGGTACCGACTATGTGGGCAGGCAGCTCCACCGCTGGCAGCAGGCATGGGAGCTCATGAAGCAACGCGATCTCCCAGCCATGGACGAGGTTCACAGACGGCTTTCGGCAATCGTCCCCCCTCAGCAGAGAATCGTCATAGCCCACGGCGACTACCGGCTGGGAAACATGATGGTGGACGCCGACCGAATCACAGGTCTGCTCGACTGGGAGCTCTGCACTCTGGGCGACCCGCTCGCCGATCTCGGGTATCTCATCAACAACTGGGCAGATGAGGGCGAGCATGCAGAATGGAGTTCGGCCCCTACCGCCATCGGCGGTTTTGCGTCCCGAACCGAAATGCTCGACTGGTATGGCGATCGAACGGGTCTGGATCTCGATGACATCTCGTACTACCGATCGTTCGCTTACTGGCGAATGGGATGCATTGTCGAGGGCGTGTACGCCAGATTCCTTCAGGGCGCCTACGGAACCGACCACGGTGAGAACGTTTCCTCTTTTGCAGAAGCCGTGGTTCGGATGTCCGAAGCCGCTCTGGAGCACGCTCCGACCCCGTAACATGGCCGCCATGGACGTATCGATTCCCGATCTCTTCGAACTCGACCAAAAGCTCTCGGCTGAGGAAACCCTGATTCGAGACACGGTGCGCAAC
>JABDOU010000369.1 GCA_013043085.1 Acidimicrobiia bacterium | reverse complement strand
ATGGCCCGACACCTATCGAACCGAACCCGATACACGCCTCGGCTCACGTTGAGGCCGTTCCGACGGAGAGATCTCGAGCCGATGCTCGATGCGGTCCTTCCATCTCTCGATGAACTGTCGACGTGGATGCCATGGGCACGACAGTCCTACGGCCGGCGGGATGCTCTGCTCTTTTTGCGAGACTCTCTGGCGGCTTGGGCCGAAGGGCGCGCCTACGACTTCAGCATCCGGTATCAGGCTCAGCAGGATCGACATCTCGGCAACGTCTCCGTTTGGTACACGTCTCGCCAATCACGTGTCGGGGAGATCGGCTACTGGGTTCGAACCGACGAGGCCGGAAACGGAATCGCGACAGAAGCTGCGGCGCACATGCTCGATATCGCATTCAACGAGCTCGATATGCACCGGGTGACGCTACGGATCGCCTCCGGCAACATCGGTTCGGAGCGAGTCGCGGAGAAACTGGGGTTCGAACGAGAAGGCCTGCTGAGGGAAGAACTCGAAGTTGGTGGCGTGTGGCTCGATCACAGTATCTGGGGCTTGCTCGACCACGAGTATCGCTCCCGCCGCCTCTCATACGTGGAAGCCGGCTTCCTCGAAGCCTGACCTGGTCAAGGAGCTCGCTGGACTTACGGTGAGCCCGGAGCGTCCGCCATCTCGTCCAGCTTTGCCGCGAGGTCGATATTCGAAGGCTCTGTCAGATGCGAGCCGTCAGGGAACACAATCACCGGTATCCGCCTCGCTCCTTGATTCCGATCCATAACGGCGGCCATGAACTCGGGATGAGCCACCAGATCGACGTAGGCGAACGCGACATCTCGCTCGTTGAGGAACGATTTGGCGCGCAGACAATCGCCGCACCAATCGGCGCCGTACATCACAATCTCCGGTTCTGTGTTGTCTACCACGTTGTCACGTCCATCTACCTCTCCTGGCGACAGCTCAACCTGTGCTCCACCGGTCGTATTCCGTATCGCACGACCCACAAACGAAATATGGCCGCCCCGAGGGGCGGCCATATTTCGAAAGCCGAAGCTCTTACATCATGCCGTGCATGTCTCCGCCACCGGCTGGCATCGCCGGGGGGTCTTCTTTTTCTTCAGCAACAATCGCCTCGGTTGTAATGAGGAGGGCTGCGATCGAAGCTGCATTCTGCAGCGTCGAACGCGTCACCTTGGCAGGATCGATGATCCCGGCCTTCATCAGGTCCTCATAGTTACCGGTTTGCGCATTGAAGCCCTCGTTGCCCTTGAGCTCCTTGACGTGGGCGGCAATAACGCCTCCCTCGTATCCGGCGTTCACCGCAATCTGGCGGAGAGGCGCCTCGAGCGAGGACAGGACAATCCTGCGTCCCGACTTCTCGTCGTTGGTGCCGCCGCGCAGTTTTTCAACAGCTTCGGACGCACGGAGCATCGACACGCCACCGCCTGGCAGAATGCCTTCCTCAACCGCAGCCTTGGTTGCCTGAATGGCATCCTCGATGCGGTGCTTGCGCTCCTTGAGTTCGACCTCGGTAGCGGCGCCAACTTTGATGACGGCTACTCCGCCGGACAGCTTGGCGAGACGCTCCGAGAGCTTCTCACGATCCCAGTCAGAATCCGAGTTGTCGATTTCCCGGCGGATCTGTGCCACCCGGGCATCCACGTCCGACTTCTTGCCTGCACCTTCGACGATCGTTGTGTCGTCCTTGGTGATGACAACGCGACGGGCGTGTCCGAGCAGGTCGAGCGTTGCACCGTCGAGCTTGAGCCCGACTTCTTCACTGATAACGGTTGCACCCGTCAGGATCGCAATGTCCTGCAACATCGCCTTGCGGCGTTCGCCAAAGCCAGGAGCCTTTACCGCGACCGACGAGAACGTGCCCCGAATCTTGTTGACGACCATGGTGGCAAGAGCTTCGCCCTCGACATCCTCGGCAATCAGCACGAGCTGCTTGCCGCCCTGCATGACCTTCTCCAAAACAGGAAGCAAGTCATGTACTGCGGACACCTTCGAGTTGACAATCAGGATGTACGGATCCTCGATGACGGCTTCCTGGCGATCAGGGTCCGTTATGAAGTACGGCGAAATGTAGCCCTTGTCAAACTGCATGCCCTCGGTGAGCTCGAGCTCGACGCCGAACGTCTGGCTGTCTTCTACGGTGATCACGCCTTCGCCGCCGACCTTGGACATAGCTTCGGCAATCTTCTCACCGATCGCATCATCGGCAGCCGAGTTGGCAGCAACGTATGCGATTTTTTCCTTGTCCTTGGAAGCAACTGACTCGGCGGCGTTGAGGAAGTACGAAACAGCGGCTTCTACAGCCTGCTCGATACCTCGCTTGAGTTCCATCGGATTGGCGCCTGCCGCCACATTGCGAAGACCCTCGTGAACCATCGACTGAGCGAGCACGGTTGCCGTGGTCGTTCCGTCACCGGCTACGTCATTGGTCTTGTTGGCGACCTCCTTGGCGAGCTGGGCTCCCATGTTCAACCATGGATCTTCGAGCTCAATCTCCTTGGCGATCGTCACACCGTCGTTGGTGATGGTCGGTGCGCCCCACTTCTTTTCGAGGAGCACATTGCGGCCCTTCGGTCCAAGCGTCACTTTCACCGTGTCGGCGAGGCGATCTACGCCGGCCTGCAGGGCTCTGCGTGCTTCTTCGTCAAATTTCATCTCTTTAGCTGCCATGCATACTCCTATTCAGCGACGGCGAGTACGTCACGGGAACTGAGAATGAGGTAATCGGTTCCCTCAATCTTGATTTCCGTTCCGCCGTACTTCGAGTAGACGACCATATCGCCCACTTTTACATCCATGGGGATACGATCCCCGTCCTGGAATTCTCCAGGGCCCACTGCTATCACGGAGCCCATCTGCGGCTTTTCTTTTGCGGTGTCGGGAATGACCAGCCCACTGGCGGTCGTCGACACTTCTTCATCCCTGGGCTCGACCACAATGCGGTCTCCCAATGGTTTTAGCTTCACGGGTTTCCCCTCCTCGGCTATAGGTCTCAGGCCAGCAACTGGCCTCTTGTATTAGGCTCGACGGTCGGGGCTACCAACCCTGACGACTCTTCTCACAACAATGTGGTTGACCCTGTCGTTGACACTGTGGTTACTGTGGTTGAAGCGCCCGATTAGCAGTCTCGAACGTCGAGCGCTAGAAATATAGCAGTCTCAACCAGAGAGTGCTAATACCTTCCCGGCCCCGAACCAGACCGGAACCTGCAGGTCAATCAGTGGTGATGGCCAAGCCGCATTCCGGCGTCGACATCCCCGGTCCAGGAAACGGGCCGGCCCCATGTGAGCGCCAGCTGTCCGGCGAGCGCGATCATGGCCCCGTTGTCCGTGCAAAGATCCGGAGAGGGAAGGGCCAATGTGATGTTTCGCTTTTCGGCTTCCTCTGCCATGCGAGCTCGCAGTCGACGGTTGGCCAGAACCCCTCCGCCTCCAGCGACGGTTTGGCTGCCCGTTTCATCAACGGCATTGAACGTCTTGGCCACCAACACGTCGACGATCGCCTCCTGAACGGAGGCGGCAACGTCTGCGATGGGGACTTCTTCCCCCGACGCATGGCTGTTGCGAACCCAATTGATCACGGAGGTCTTCAACCCCGAGAATGAAAAGTCGAACGGGCTGTCGGGGAGGGCACGTGGGAACTGCACCGCCGACGGATCGCCTTCGGAACTCAACCGATCCATCGCAGGACCGCCCGGGAAACCGAGACCGAGAAATCTCCCGAGCTTGTCGAACGCCTCGCCGGCCGCGTCATCGATCGTCCCCCCCATCATGTTGTAGACCCCCCATTCGGGCATGTGGACGATCTGTGAATGTCCACCCGATGCCAGCAGCACCACCGCTGGCGGTTCGTAACCCTCATGCTGAAACATGGGCGCCAGGAGATGACCTTCCATGTGATCGACACCGATGAAATCGACTCCGAGGGTCCACGCCATTGCCTTGCCGAATGAGAATCCGACCACGAGGGCTCCCGACAACCCGGGTCCCTGCGTCGCCGCTACAGCAGTGACATCATCCGGATGCACCTCGGCTTCCGCCAGCGCACGATGAGCGAGGCTCTTGATGGATTCGACATGGGCCCGTGCGGCTACTTCCGGAACCACCCCTCCGAATCTCGCATGAATTTCGACTTGAGAAGCAACAACGTTGCTTCGAATTTCTCCCCCGACCACGACTGCCAGCCCCGTCTCGTCGCAGCTCGTCTCAATCCCGAGAACGACCGGCTTAGCCATTGTGGCCCCCTGCGTGTGAAGCATGAAACTCGCTGTCGATGTCATGGGCGAACATGATGATCGCATCGTCGTTGCCGTAGTAGCCCTTACGCACCCCGGCTTCTTGAAACCCGAATCGCTCGTACAGGCTCCTGGCCGAATGGTTTGACGCCCGCACTTCCAGCGTGAGATGTTGAGCCCCGTTTTCACGGGCCTCGGTGAACAGCCTTCGCAGCAAGTCGGCTCCAAAGCCGATGCCGCGGTGATCAGGATGAACCGCCAGCGTGATCACATGTGCCTCGTCAGGAGCAAGCATCAAGCCACCGTACCCAACAATGCCTTCTCCGTTGTCGACAATGAAGTATCTGCGTGATTCGAGGTCGAGCTCTTCGATGAAGAGCCGCTCCGGCCAGGGTTTCACGTATGAAGCTTCCTCGATCGCTACAACCTGGTCGATATCGTCACGTTCCATGGCTCGAATCACTCGAAACCTTCCCCTCGGAAGTCGGTCCAATTGATGGCGACATCGGCCTCGCGCAGATACATGGGACGAACGTCGTCTGCCAACGGGACCTCTCCTGACTCGAGCGTTCTCAAAGCCAGCTCCATCCCAAGGTCTGCAGTGGGATAGCGCGGGCGGCCGAACTTGACATGCCGGGTCTCGTGCAGAACGTGCTCGCCGAGAGCCTGATAGTCACCCACAACGAGGGCTTCCGATTGTCGGGCCGAAAGATGCGCCTGGAACTCGTTTGGCTTCATCAGCTGCACCGGACCTTCACGAACCACGCCCCCCGGAACCGGCTTGTACGGAGCTGTTGCGATCTGCCCGCGACGGGCATCCACAATCGGCCAGATTTCACGGCGCCCGGTACTGGCACGAAGGGCGAGAACGTCGAGCGCATTCACCGGAACGATCGGCACGCCTGCTGCCGCAGCAATTCCCTGTGCCGTGGCCAGGCCCGCCCGAATGCCTGTGAACAATCCGGGTCCGACATCGACCACGACAGCATCGATATCTGAAGGCTTCCAACCGGCCTGCGCGAAGCAGAAGTCAAGAGCAGGAACGAGAAAGGCAACATGGCCACGGCGATCGACGCGGGTCGCAATGGCCTTGATCTCTCGATCTACTCCGAGGCATACAGACGACGCCGAGGTTGCAGTGTCGATAGCAACAATCCTCACAATTGCAGCTCCCGGAGGGGACGGCCTCGCCACGAGCCCTTTGGAAAGAGGCTGATTTCTCGCTGCTCGTCGAGCGTCACATCCAGAGTGACGAGCAGATGGTCCCGAGGTACGGAGGCAACAACGGCCGGACCCCACTCGATCACGAGAACTCCATCTGCTGCGTCTTCAACCAGCTCGAGGTCTTCGAACTCCCCCGAGGATTGGAGACGATACACGTCAACGTGTGTGAACGGAATAAGACCCGTGTAGGTACGAACGATCACAAACGACGGACTCGTAACCCGCTCTTCCACACCGAGGCCTTCTGCAATCCCCGAAGCGAACGCTGTCTTTCCCGAGCCGAGGTCTCCGGACAACAGGATGACGTCACCAACGTGCAAAAGGCTGGCCAGTCGCCGCCCGAGCGCCATCGTCTCGGCCACCGAGGAACAAAGCACCTCGATCATGTGCGCTCAGTCATGAAAAAAGGCCGAGCTGTTCGGCCGGGCGAGCTTCTGCCACCACGGATCTCGCAAGCGCGATGTCCTGTCGGATCAACTCCGTCACTTTCTCCCCACCCCTGAGTGCGGCGGCCGGATGAAAGGTTGGAACTACATTCCTACCCCACCACGGGTAGACGTGACCGCGGAGTTTGGTGATACCCGTAGCTCGCTTCAAGAGCAGCCTCGAGGAGAAGTTTCCAAGGGTCATGACGACGAGCGGGTCGACGAGCCTGATCTGATCGACCAGGTATCCCTTGCACGCATCGATTTCATCCTGCTGTGGATCTCGATTCCCGGGCGGTCTGCATTTGACAACATTGGATATGTAGATGTCAGCGCGCTGCCATCCGGCGTCTGCAAGCAAATCGGTGAGTAGCCGACCACTGCGCCCGACGAACGGTTCCCCCTGCTCGTCTTCATCTTTTCCTGGACCCTCGCCAATAACCATCAGGTCCGCATCCGGGTTTCCGGCGCCGAACACAACGTTGGTCCTCCCTTTTGCCAGGACGCATGCAGAGCACGTGGCAGCCGCATCTGCGATCACGCGCAGTCGTTTCACCCGTTCTTCGGGCATCAAAGGGTCAGGCATGGTCGCGGGGTCCTCGGCGGTTTGATGGAGAGATCGTAACGCCTGGGCCGCCCCTTGGAAATCACCCGACGGTAGCGATCGCCTCCCCGACGCATACGAACGCTGCCTCAGCCACGGCATCGGCGCTTACGCGGTCTGAACCGGTTGACACTGCGAAGGTCATATCTCCGTCGTAGCGTGTGTGGCTCGGGCGAATGCATGCTCCAAGAGCATCGTGAGCACGAATCATCACCCGCCCCAGCCCCGCTCGATCCACGGCCGCCGTCGTTGCAACGACCACGAGCGTCGTGTTCTCACCGATGGGAGGGGGCTCGGTAGGCCATTCGGGACGATGGGTGCCGCCGGTAATTGGAGTTCCCTCGAGCGTAAAAAGATCGCCTACAGCATTCGCGACCAGTAAAACACCGACAACGGCTCCTTGAACCTCCATGGCGAAAGATCCGATGCCCCCGGGAATCTGCTGCCCGCGCCACCCGGCAACCGTCGCACCCATGCCGGCACCGATCCTGCCAGTCGTGACGGGAGCGTCGCTGGCTGCTCGATAGGCAGCTGCGCCCTGCTCGGGGCCTGGACGAACATCCGAGCTGCCGACCGCAAGGTCGTAAATAACTCCGGCGGGCACGATTGGCACGCTGCCAACCAGCGTGGGGTGGCCGCGCCCGTCAGCTTCCAGCTCACGAACAACACCGTCCGCCGCGGCGAGACCGAACGCACTCCCGCCGGTCAGCACAATGGCCTGGATCGACTCCACGGACCGGCCGAGCTGAAGAAGCGCCAATTCGCGGCTTCCCGGTGCGCCGCCCCGCACCTCGGCTGCCGCTACATTCGGTTCGGGTAAATCAACAACCGTGACCCCGGTTCGCGCTTCGGGGTCATCCCAATGACCAACCTTTATTCCTGGAATAGATGTCAGTGTCATCGTTTCCGAGTCTGGCACAGACCGAAGCGTTAGACATATTTGCGAGGAAGACGCTCCCCGAAACCGCATACCACCTCATAGGAGATCGTGTCCAGCCACTCGGCCCACTGCTGGGCGGGGACCAGCCCGTCCTCCTGGGTGCCAAGCAACACCACCTCGTCTCCGATCTCGACCGGATCCGGGCCCATGTCCAAGACGACATAATCCATGGTTACGCGACCAGCAAATGGTCGCCTTTTGCCGCCGATGAGGGCCGCTCCCTTTACGGTCGCGAGCCGACGCGTCACGCCATCCGCATAGCCAATGGGAACGGTCGCAACATTTGACGTCGATTCCAGCTCCCGGATGCGGCCATAGGACGGACGGGCGCCCGCAGGCAGGCGTCGAACGTGTACGACTTGTGACTTGACGGCCATCGCCGGGCGTAGCTTGACCGGTAGCGGGGTTC
>JABDOU010000350.1 GCA_013043085.1 Acidimicrobiia bacterium | reverse complement strand
TCGGTACTCGAATTCATCGCCGGACAGGTATCGGACAATATTCGCGAACTCGAAGGTGCCCTTACCCGGATCACCGCCTATGCCGCGCTTCACGCCGAAACCATCACGCTCGATATGGCTAAAGACGTCTTGCAGGACCTGGCGCCGCGGTCGCAGCCCCGCATGTTGACAGCGGAAGAAATCATCCACGAGACGGCGTCCGCATGCAATGTCACCCCGGCTGAGGTAATTGGAAGCTCACGACGTCGTGACTATGTGCGAGCCCGCCAGATCGCGATGTATCTATCCAGAGACCTCACCGACCTCTCTCTGCCGAAGATCGGAGCCAAGTTCGGAGGGCGTGATCACACGACCGTCATGCATGCACTCGACAAGGTCAAGAAGTTGATGGGATCCGACAAAGAGGTATTTGATCAGGTCACAGCCCTGTCTCAGAAGCTGAGGGAAACGTGAGAAGTTATCCCCATTGTCCACCGTGCGAACCGCCAGGGCAAAATCGCTGTGGACAAACCCGGACTCTGTACACAACCTCCGATCGGCATCCCGGCCCACAGCTGTCTACTTTTCGTGTACCTTTCCACAATCCACAACGCCTACTACAACTACTAACTAATTAATTTCAAATACTTAGTACTTAGAAGTGAGGAGAACTTCTGTGCACATCAGAGCCGAACGAGATGATCTTGCGGACGTTTTGTCTCGTGCTGCTCGAGCCGTCGGAACACGATCTCCGATAGACGCACTCCAGGGAGTCCTCTGCGAGGTTGTTGGGAAAAAGATCAGCGTCACCGGAAGCGACCTGGAGATGACGGTCCGAACATCTCTCGAAGTTGAGGTCAAGGAAGAGGGAACGGTTCTGATCCCGGCCCGGCTTGCGGCCGAAGCAGTGAGAAAGCTCCCGCCCGGGGCCGTCACCATGAAGACCGACGATTCAGAGGTTGAGATAACCGGTCATGGTCCCAGTATCCGACTTCGGCAGTTGAACGTCGATGACTATCCGCACATAGAGACAAGCGATGATGCCGCAGGTAGCGAAATTGCAGGCAAGGAGTTGGTGGATGCCATCAACCAGGTAGTCATAGCGGCGTCCGGAGACGACGCTCGTCCCATGCTCACCGGGGTCAAGGTCGAGCCGATCGAAGGCGGCTTCCGGATGGCGGCGACAGATTCCTATCGCCTGGCGGTGCGCGACCTTCTTGGCAGTGATCTTCCGGTGGGGGGTTTGATACCGGCCCGGGGTCTCAAAGAGATAGGACGAACGGTCACCGATGACAAGATTCGATTGTCAGTCGGTACCCGGATGGCAACGGTTTCGTCGGAGCGTGGTTCTCTGACCGTTCGACTCATCGAGGCGACCTTCCCCAACTATCAGCAGTTGCTTCCCGACTCCTATCCCAACAGCTTGACAGTCAAGAAAGGGGATTTACTTTCGGCTATCGACCGGGCTTCGCTGGTGGCCGAAGACCATATTCCTGTGCGGCTCGACGTCGGTGACAATGGCGTTACCGTGAGCGTTACGAGGCAAGAGGTCGGCGGTACATCTGAGCGAGTGGAGGGCTCCTTTTCCGGTGAACCATTTCAGATAGCTTTCAACCCCCGCTATCTCGCCGATGGCATATCCGCAGTTGATGACGACGAGATTGTCCTGGACGCCCAGGATGGCCACAAAGCAGGCATTCTGCGCGGAGCGAATACTCCGGGGTTCACCTATCTGTTGATGCCAGTGCGTATCTAGGGGCCGCATGCGGCTCGCGTGGTTGCAACTCACCCACTTTCGCAGTTACCTGGACCTCCGATTCGATCCCGATGAAGGAATCAATCTCTTGATCGGGCCGAACGGGTCGGGCAAAACAGCCGTGTTGGAAGCCGTTGCCTATCTGGGCTACCTGCGGTCCTTTCGAGGTGTTCCGGACGAAGCGTTGGTTTCGCTAAACGCGGAGACATCCGTCCTTCGAGGTGAGGTCGACGCCGCAGGAGGAACGCATGTGATTGGCGTGTCCCTCCCGCGGGTGGGTCGGCGTGCGGTTGAAGTTGATGGAAAGCGTCCCCGCCGAAACCGAGAACTCCGACGATTCCTCCGAGCCGTCACGTTTCTTCCAGACGATCTCAACATCGTGAAGACCGGTTCGGCCATCCGACGCAACCTGCTCGACGACATTGCAGGAGATCTACATCCGACTGCGTTAGCTGATCAGAGCGAATACGAAAAGGCAGTCCGGCAACGCAATGCTTTGTTGAAACAGGACTTCAGGCCTGAAGAACAGGAGTTGACGACCTGGGATGAGCAGGTCGCTCGGACCGGAGCCCGGGTTCATATCCGCCGGATGGAGGTGATTGACCTCCTGGCCCCGTTGCTGACTGGAATCTATCGAGACCTGAGCGGCTCCAACGACAACCTGGCCTGGTCATACGAGAGCAAGTGGGCCACGGACGTGGCCGGGGACGAACAGTCGTTGTCAGCAGGCCTGGCCGATGCGCTCCTCGAATCGAGGGTGGTTGATCTGGCCAGAAGAAGCACGACACGGGGACCCCACCGCGATGATCCATCTCTGCGGATCGGAGACCGTGATGGTCGCGTGCACGCGAGCCAGGGGGAGCAACGCACCATCGTTCTTGCTTTGAGGTTGGCCACATTTGACTTGCTTCGTGATACGTTTTCCGAGGCACCGATCCTGTTGCTCGACGATGTCTTTTCGGAGCTCGATGTTGCGAGATCGAAAGCCCTACTGGAGCGGCTACCAGGAGCTCAGGTCTTCATCACCGCGGCTCGCAGGGAAGACGTTCCTGTCGGCGGTCGTATGTGGGATGTGTCCCTGGAAGAAGGTGCGAGCCGTGTCACAGCCAACTGATACCAATCCATCCATGAATCATCCGGCGATGAAGCCTATAGCCCAGATCCTCGAAAGCGTGGTCGAGCACCTCGTCGATCAACGTCAGTCATCGACGTCGAGTTTGACGGTTCTGGCGAACTGGGAAACGCTTGCTCCACCTGTGTGGAGCGAGCATGGACGTCCGATTCGCCTGGAGGATGGTGAACTAGTGGTCGCACTGCCAGACGGAGCCACCGCGTCTCTATTGCGCTTCCGTGTCGGCGAGCTCATGGACGCCATCAACGGTGCTTTAGAAACCGCCGCAGTCACCACGGTACGCGTGATTACCGAACGCACACGATGACATTCGATCGGGCTTCCACCCGGCTTCGCATTTCTGTGGATAACTCTGTGGGAAACGTTGTGGTTAGTGGGTCATATCGGTGGAAATCTTTGTTCCGGAAACGGTGGGCGCTGGGCTTCGAAACGCCCGAATGGTGCGGTCGGCGGACTATAATCACAGCGGTGTATTTCCGGGATACACGAAATCCCTCGGCAACAAACCGGGGAGCAAACCCGGAAGCCAATGCCAGCCTTCTTGTCGACTTTGGTCGGCTCTGGTCGGCATTGATCTTGAGAGGGGAACCTGAACGACGGGAACCCGAACAGAGGGGGCCTGACGAGGCATAGCAGGATTGCCCGAAAAGCAGGATTGCCCGAAAAGCAAGATCACCCGAAAGCAAGATCACCCGAAAAAGTTGTGAACAAAAACAACGTTGTGAACAAAAACAACAAGGACACGTTGTCAAGCACAACAAGTTGTGCTGCGGCAAGCAGCCTCACCGGCGAAGTACGCAATCAACCGCACGAATCAACCGCACGAATCAACACGAATCAACCCGCTCGACCACGCACGGAGAACATCAATAGCCAGATCCCATGCAGTGCCAAGCTCGCCCGTCAGCAATGGCAGGCAGGCGCCCGACTTGATTATTGACTCGACGACGTCTGGTGCGTCGCGACTTAGGAGCTAGATGACAGCCGCCAAGAACACCGAAGAAACGGAAAACGCCCCTGCGGTGACCGCTGCGGCGGCGACCACGGCCAAGGGGTCATCAGACAACGGAAAGCCCACGCCAAAGAAGTCTCGTGCAGCTGCCAAGACCGCCCCCAAGTCGGGCACTGCCGCCAACGCCAAGTACACAGCAGCCGATATCGCGGTTCTCGAAGGCATTGAGCACGTGCAGAAGCGTCCCAGCATGTATATCGGGTCCACCGGCCCCAGGGGTCTTCACCATCTGATCTGGGAGGTCGTTGATAATGCGATCGACGAGGCCATGGCCGGATTTGCCACCCGGGTAGAGGTGACCCTGCGTGCGGATGGCGGATGCCAGGTGTCGGATAATGGCCGCGGAATCCCGGTGGACAAGCACAAGAAGACGAAGGAATCGACGCTCACCACCGTCATGACGAGATTGGGAGCCGGCGGTAAGTTCGAAAAGGGTGCGTATCAGGTCTCGGGTGGCCTCCACGGTGTCGGGGTCTCTGTCGTGAATGCACTTTCTTCTCGTCTCGAAGCTCGTGTGGTACGGGATGGATTTACCTGGACGCAGTCATACGAGATGGGCAAGCCGACCGGTCCGGTGAAGAAGGGCAAGCCCGCCAAGAAAACCGGAACCACGATCACCTTTTGGCCCTCCAAGGAGGTTTTTACCGATACGCAGGAGTTTGACTACGAGACGGTCGAGACACGTCTCCGCGAACTGGCATTCCTCAATCGTGGCCTCGTAGTGCGCTTCACCGACGAGCGCGATCCCGAAGTCGAAGACGTGTCTTTTCAATTCAAAGGCGGCCTCAACGACTTTGTGAAGTACCTCAACGAGTCAAGAGAGCCACTCCATTCACACATCGTGGCTGTGGAGGACAGGGGAGACGACAGCGAGCTGGAAATCTCGATGCAATGGACTACCGGATACACCGAGTCCGTGCAGAGTTTTGTCAACAACATCAATACCCATGAAGGCGGTACTCACGAAGAAGGCTTCCGTCGTGCCCTCACCAGAGCCATCAACGACTTTGCCAAAGCCAAAAAGCTCCTCAAGGACAAGGATCCAGCGCTTGCCGGCGAAGACATTCGCGAGGGGCTAACTGCCGTGTTGAGCGTCAAGGTGAAGGAACCCCAGTTCGAAGGTCAGACCAAGACGAAGCTCGGCAATACCGAGATTCGGTCATATGTCGAAGTAGCTCTCAATCGAGTCCTGCCGGAATGGTTGGAGAAGCACAGTAGTGAGGCTCGAAGGGTCGTTGACAAGTGTCTCAGCGCAGCTCGGGCACGTCTGGCGGCAAGAGAGGCCCGCGATCTCGCCCGCCGCAAGAGCCCGTTCGACGGTGCCGGCCTCCCGGGCAAGCTCTGGGATTGCACCAGTCGTAAGCCAGAAGAGAGTGAATTGTTCATCGTTGAGGGCGATTCGGCCGCAGGCCCTGCGAAGCAGGCGCGTGACTCGCACACTCAGGCGATTCTCCCAATAAGGGGAAAGATCCTCAATGTCGAAAAAGCCCGCATCAACAAGATCATGCAGAACAATGAGATCCAGTCGCTGATCACCGCGATTGGCGGAGGTATTGGAGAGGACTTCGATGTTGCAAAGGTCCGGTACCACAAAATTGTGCTCCTGACTGACGCAGACGTCGACGGAGCCCACATCCGCACCCTGTTGCTCACATTCTTTTTCAGACACATGCGCCCGCTCATCGAGGCAGGATTCGTCTACGTCGCCGAGCCGCCTCTGTACCGGGTTCGCGAGGGAAAGAAGTACTCCTACCTCAAGAACGAGGCCCAGCTCCAGAAGTGGCAGAAGAGCAAAGAAGGAAAGCAAGGCAAGAACAAGCCGACCAGATTCAAAGGCCTCGGTGAGATGAATCATCCCGAGTTGGGTGAGACAACCATGGATCCGGAGACGCGCAGCCTCGTGCAAGTTGAGATCTCCGAGGCAGCCGAGGCAGACAAGATCGTCAGCTGGCTCATGGGAGACAATGTGGACCTTCGACGCACATACATACAAAAGAACGCCAAAGACGTGCGTTTCCTCGATATCTAGGACTGGATGATGGTTAGCGAAGTTCCCTCAATTCCGATCCGGACCGAGATCAGCGACTCGTTCCTCGAATACTCGATGTCGGTGATCGTTTCCCGGGCCCTGCCCGATATTCGCGACGGTCTCAAACCGGTCCATCGCCGGATCCTCTACGCCATGCACGATGCTGGTCTGCGTGCCAATACCGGGTTCACCAAGTGCGCCAGGGTCGTAGGCGATGTCATGGGTTCCTATCACCCCCACGGAGACAGCGCCATCTACGACGCGCTGGTACGTCTGGGTCAGGATTTCGCCACTCGCTATCTGCTCATTCAACCTCAGGGAAATTTCGGCTCTCCCGATGATCCGCCGGCCGCTATGCGATATACCGAGTGTCGTATGCAGCAACTCGCAGAGCGCATGCTGGAAGGCATCGACGAAAAGACGGTCGACTACAAGGACACCTATGACGGCAAGTCTCTCGAGCCAGTGGTGTTACCGGCGCGATTCCCCAACCTTCTCGTAAACGGTTCAACAGGCATCGCAGTGGGCATGGCAACCAATATTCCTCCGCACAACTTGGAGGAAGTCGTCGACGCGATCACTCATACGCTCGAAAACCCCGATGCCACCGCCGAAGAGCTCACCCAGTTCATCAAGGGTCCGGACTTTCCGACCGGTGCCTACATCCTGCAGAACCAGGGCTTGCGCAGCGCGCTGACGACCGGCCGTGGTTCCATTCGGATGCGAGCCAAGGCCGACGTGGTTGAGGTCAAGAAAGGCCGGACAGCGATTGTTGTCACGGAGCTCCCATACCAGTCGTCACCTGATCGAATCATGCTCAAGATCGCAGAGCTGGTGAGAGACAAGAAGATCGAAGGCATTCGGGCGCTCACGGATCAATCCTCCGGAAAAGTAGGCACGCGCATTGTCGTGGACCTGAAAAAGGATGCGAACCCG
Organism: Acidimicrobiia bacterium; assembly: GCA_013043085.1. Taxonomy (GTDB): domain Bacteria; phylum Actinomycetota; class Acidimicrobiia; order Spongiisociales; family SHLN01; genus JABDOU01. The sequence continues at coordinate 782 of JABDOU010000350.1, read as the reverse complement.
AACGTCGTCCTAAACCAGCTGTTCAAGATGACGCCACTCCAGGACACCTTCGGTGTCAACTTCGTAGCGCTCGTCGACGGTGTACCTCGTACGTTGAACATCGCGGACGCGATCGGCTACTACATCGATCACCAGATGGAAGTGATTGAGCGGCGCACCAAATTCCGCCTCGAGAAGAAGCAAGATCGCATCCACATCGTCGATGGACTTCTCATTGCTCTCGACAACATCGAAGAGGTCATACGGATCATCCGTCAGTCGAAGGACGTTGCCGACGCCAGAGCGTCATTGATGGAGACCTTCAAGCTGTCCGAAGTCCAGACCAACCACATCCTCGATATGCCACTGAGAAGGCTGACTGCGCAGGACGTTACGACGCTGCGCACCGAGCAGGCCCAGCTGAAGAAGGAAATCAAGGAGCTGGAAGCGATTCTCAAGAGTCCCGCCAAACAACGAAAGATCATTTCGGACGATCTGCAGGAGATTCGCGAGAAGTTTGGCAACGGTCGGCGCACCCGGATCATTCCCGACGAAGGCGATTTCTCACTCGAGGATCTGATAGCCGACGAAGATCTGGTCGTGACGGTAACCAACGCCGGCTATATCAAGGCGGTACCGGCGGGCGTCTATCGCGTTCAGGGTCGCGGTGGTAGGGGAGTGAAGGCGGCAAAGCTGAAACAGGACGATGTGGTCACCAGGGTGCTCCACACCTCGGCGCACGCGTTCCTGCTCTTTTTCACCAACCGTGGCAAGGTATATCGGATAAAGGCGCATGAGATTCC
>JABDOU010000334.1 GCA_013043085.1 Acidimicrobiia bacterium | reverse complement strand
CCTCCCCAGGCCGGGCCGGTGGCGAGGTTTTCGATCGCGGCGCTTCGGGCGTGACCGCCTGCGGCGGGGTCGGCGGCAATTCTCCTCAACCACGCTTCGCCTTCTAGAACAGACACCGGTAGCGCGGTGTCAGGAGGATGATCGATCTGGACCCCTAGCCGGTCGAGGAAGCGACTGGGGCCACCGGGTCGGAAGTCATCTCCTGCCGAGGTTGCGGTCCATACGACGCGCCGAGATGCGCGCGTCATGGCTGTGTATGCGAGGCGGGCTTCTTCCTGCAAACGAAACCGTCGATACTCGACGACATCAGTCGGAAGCGACGACGACAAATGCCTGGATCCGAGGAGGGATTCACGGGACCTCAGATCAGGGAAGACTCCCTCGACCGCATCTGCGATGAAGACGGTATCGAACTCGAGCCCTTTCGCCTGGTGAAGCGAGGTGAGCGTGACTTCGGGGGCCTGCGTTGCGTGGTGGCGAAGCAGAGGATCTGCCTCGAAATCGTCCTTTTCCGTCCACCCCAGATACTGATGAAGGGTCACCGATTCGTCCCGTTCGAACTGGCGGCCCAGGACCTGGCTGATCGATGACCAGCCGAATCGTTCGTCGCGTCGATCAGGATCGTTCGCCATGTCCGCGAGCTGGGGCAGCGTGTCCCATATGTGCCAAAGGCCTTCGGCTGCAGGAGACGTCGTTGCCCACGCCTGGTCTGAGATGAGCTTTGCGATCGCAGTCCCTCCCGGGCTGTGTTCGCGAAGCACGGCATCCCAGCCTCGCGTCTCTTGTTCGCTGGAGAGCCGATGGAATTCACCAGGTGGGAGTTCCAGCAAGGGTCCAAGTGAGAGACGACGAAGTGAGCGATTCCGGTCGGCACCGGAAGTTGTTGCGGCGGTCACGAGATCGAACAGGATCCTTACGGCTGGATGGTCCACAAGCCGTGAATCAGGGCGATTGTGGGGAATGCCACGTCGTTCCAGTGCTCGAGAGAGTTCCGACATGAATCGCTTTTTGGTTCGTACGAACACGGCAATGTTCTCATACGGGGTTCCTTCGACGATGTGCGTTCGCTCGATTTCTCGCGCTATCCACTCGGCCTCTTCCGTTGCCTGGTCGAACCTGTGGGCGTCCACCCGGCCGGCGCTCTCCACCCCGATCACGGGGCCGGCAGCACCAGGCAAATCGAGTTTGTGGGTGAGCGCCTCGGCCGATCGCAAGATCTCACCGGGCACGCGGAATGAGGTTGTCAGCACGAAGCGACGCGCCGGCCGTCCGCCAGAATCTCTGAACTCGTCGGGGAATCGCCCGACGTTCGCCAGATCTGTTCCGCGAAAGCTGTACACGGATTGATACGGGTCTGCTGCTGCGGTGAGATGCCGGTGGTGTTTCGCCAGCGACTGCAGGAAACGGGCCTGCACGCGTGATGTGTCCTGGTACTCATCGGCTAACACATATTGGAACTGCGATGAAACAGCCGGCCCGATCTCGTCGTCCTCGAGTAGCTCGACCGCCTGCACGATGAGCGATCCGTAGTCGAGCCGCCCTGCGGCCTCGAGGGATGCGACATACTTCGCGAAGAACCCGGACAGTCCTCTCCAGTCGTCCCGTTGGAATCCCGCCACCTCGTCCGGTCCGATACGTTGCTCGGCGCACCGGAGAAGAAAGTCGGTGACTTCCTGGGCAAAACGGGACGTGTGAAGCAGCGGCTGATACAAGGCGGACCAGTTCGTCGGATCTTCTGAGGCGAGCAGGTCTGCCACGAAGGCAACTTGCTCGGGAGCGGTGAGCAGGGCCGGTGGCTCGCCCCCGGAGTGCCCGAATGATTCGATGATTCTCATGGCCAGCGAGTGGTATGTGGAAGCCGCCACAGCGGCCGTTGTCTGACCGAGGCGGGCTTCGATGCGGCTCCGGATTTCTGCCGCGCCTCTTCGCGAAAAACCGAGAACGGCGATGGTGGCCGGCTCTGTACCATGGTCGATCAGATGCACGGCGCGCCTGACCAGGAACTCGGTCTTGCCTGTGCCGGGCCCGCCCACAACGATCTGGGGACCCTCGGTCTCGGCAATCACCTCATCCCACCGCTCTGGATGTACGTCTATGGTCGCCATCGGCATGAAGTTAGCTCCCGGGTACGACAGAAACCGGGGTCGATGCGAGAGTGGTTATAGGACACTCTTGGCGGTCGCGAAACAAGCATCAAAGCCGCGAAAACTAAACAGCTGTGGGGTTTGACCATGCCGGAGGGCGCGCGTATTGTTCTATCGCTGATCGAGAGAGATCTCGAACGGCGGCCGACCGTTGGTCGTCCAGTCACCCCCGAGGTGACCGAGGTTACACACCACTTCGGTTGTGTGTAACACCGGTAACACAGATGGGGCGACACGGAGGACCGGTCAGGCAGGGACCAAAGAGATTGTCTTAACGGGTGACTTGGAGGGATCTGCGGGACTTCGGAAGGTCAGGGCACTTTCAGGGCCTCTTTAACCGAACGAGTTTGAACCGCAAGGGGAGAAATCGGGAGGTGCGGGAAAGCCTAGAGGTTCCCAGCCAGGTCAGATGGCGGGTCGCAAGGCTTCGTGATCAGGCCGGGCAACCGAGGCATCGGAAGACTGTTGCTGAGCGAAGACGTTGCAAGACGTAGTCGGGATGCAGCGGACGAACGTTGCATCGGTACCGGAGTTGCATACTTCGAGACGGACCAACCCTTCGGGGAAGGACCGCCACGGACACGTGACTTTGGGTTTGGCACCGAAGCCGAACCGCACGGAGCCGATCGAGAGGTCGGCAGCGAGCGGCACCTGTTCAGTCAGGCACGGTAACGGAGCCACGGCGCTGCAGAAAGCTGCGGAGCCGGCTCTTCGGAGTACCGGACGAGCACCTTCGGGTGATCGACCGGACCACATCGAAGCGTCGGGACCGGAGTGGGCAGGGCCAGCAAGAACCCCGAGAGGGCGGATATCTCTTCGGAGATACCTGTCAGCCCGGGGTTTTTGCGCGAACGGACTCGTGCGAAGCGTTCGCGCTACCGAGTTGGCGCTACCGGGTTGGCGCTACCGGTTGGCGCGACCGTTGAACGACATCAACGAGGAGCACAGACTCAACAAAGAGCACAGACAAGGTGCGGTCATTGTTGGGTGCATCAAGCGGATGCTCGCCACTGCCCCAAGCAGGACGGTTCGTCGGCGGTTTTCTCAACAGGTTCCTTTGGCTCGTCGAGAAACATATCGCCGAAAGCGAGAGAAGTCATCGATGGGTGTGCAGCCATTCAGCCAGGACCCGAGCCAACTCTGCGGGAGCATCCTCCTGAACCAGATGCCCGGCGCCTCTGATCAGGTGCTTCCTGCTACCTGCGATTGCGGCTGCGAGCCGATCAGCCCGATCTACCGGAATCCACTCGTCATTGGTGCCCCACACGATCAGGGTTGGAATCTTGATCTCGCCGAACCGCCCTTCGAGCTCAGCCGTGAATCGTTCGTCCGCCTGGGCAATCTGTCGATAGAACGCAGCCTGGCCGGCATCGATCCAGGGCTCAACCAAAGCGTCCAGCACGTCGGCCGCCAAACCCTGATGGCTGGCGCCGCTGATGTACTCCCGCACCAGAACGCGATGCAGATTTGGGGGTAATGAAGCGAAGACGTCAGCATGCTCGGCGACCAGTTTGAAAAACGGCGAACCCCACGGTCTCAACGCCACCACATCAATCATGGTCAGTGACGCAAAGGGCGTCGCATGGAGGAGGTGGCTTCGCAGCGCAACAGCCCCACCAACATCATGGGCGACAACGTGCGGTGTTTCCAGCTTCCATTCTTCGATCAACGCCGCGAGCAGTTCGCCCTGGGTTCGCAACGAAACGTCGCCGTCGGGCTTGTCTGACCGGCCGTAGCCCACCATGTCCCATACGTACACGGACCAGTGTGGCGCCAGCTCGTGCACGATCCTGCGCCACACGAAACTCGACCACGGCGTCCCATGACAGAGAATGACCGGGGGACCCTCACCGAAGCAATCCCAGCGAATCTCTGCGTCGTAGCTCTGTCGTTGATGCCCCTGACGTTGAAGGCTCTCTGGATAACGCCAGGTGAACGACTCACCAAGCGGAAGGGTTTCGACCGACATGGCGTCAACCTAATGGGTGCACAGTTCGGTCCTCTTCCCGAGGGTGAGTCACAGCGCATCGTCGAGATGATC
>JABDOU010000331.1 GCA_013043085.1 Acidimicrobiia bacterium | reverse complement strand
CCGATACGGAGCCGAAGCTCATGTCGCTCACGAAGATGGGCATGTCGAGCTGCAGGGGCTTGGCCGCGGAGGGACCGAGGATGGTGGTGGCCTCAACCGGAGCATCATCGAGGAGCGGTCGGGTGGCGATCTGGGCGGTCACGAGCTGGATGGAATCCCAGGACGGAAGCTTGTGGCCCGGTACGCCCATCGATCCGATCGGTCCATGGTGACCGACGCCTTCGATCCCTTCGTGGGCCAGCCGTCGTATGAACTTGACGTGTGGCTCGTTCTTCCTGTCAGCGTGGTGGCTGTGGTCCTGGTAAGCGCCCTGATAGGCGTCGTGATCCCAGGGTTGGGGATTGAGCTCCGACCACACAGCGATCTCATCGGCGTCCACGAACAACCCACCGCCTTCGGTCCAGGCTCGGAACTTGTGCAACCGTTCGGAAGGGTTGTACGCGCTGATCCCGGTGTCGTAGCGATAATCCCAGTGGTGGACTCCGCATACGAGGTCGTCTCCCCGGATGAAACCGTCTGCCAGCTGCGCCCCTCGATGGACGCATCTTCCATACAGCACGGAGAACTCTTCGTCGTACCGGATGACCACGAGATCGACGCCGGCCACTCTGGCGCGGACCGGGGTCCGGTCTGACAAATCAGATACCTGGGCGATGAAAGTGGCGTCCATCGGGCGAGACTAGACAGCGAGTTTCTCCTGTGGCATGCGCAGAGTCTCCAGGCTCCGCCGGGTGGAAGTCTCTCCCACACCCGTCGGACCTTCTAGCCCCGGAACCCGCAACCCGGGGAATGAGGCTCTGTCCGAAAAAGGCTTCAGGTTCTCCCGATAGGACCGTTACCGCTAAAAGTGACTGATTCAAACACTCTTGGTAGCCTGTTCTGAGGAGGAACCGTGAAGAAGAAACTGATCTTGCTCGTCATCTCCGGCCTGGTTGCCAGCTCGCTGACGCTTCCCGTGCTTGCGGCTGCCGATACGACCAACGCCATCGCCGAGACCGGTGGGTTCTCTTTGAGCCTGTTGGGCACCGGACTCAACGTCGACATCGAGCTCGACAGCGCCGGAAACCTCGAAACTGTCGACGTGGCGACCCCCGGCCTCGAGCCCGAACCGGCCGCGGCCGAAGCAACTGACGGAGTCGACGATCCCCACCGGTTCCGATTCGACCATAAGGAAGACGGAACCCGCATCGACGTGAAATCCAAGAATCACAAATTGACCAGCAAGGTCAAGGTCGCAACCCTGGCCGATCTCGTCGGGACCCACGAGTGGACCGGTGTCCTCTTCCCTGAGGCGATTGGAGGAGACGTTCCAACCAATGTCACGTTCGTGGTTGCCGACGGAGGCGATGGACCACTCATCACGGATGTCGAGGTCACGAGTGGAATCGACTCCGTGATCGAATACGCCGACGATGCTTCCAAAGCGGTCGTTGTCTTCACGTGGGAGGGATATACCAAGGAGCTCAAGATCCAGGTCGACATCGATGACGACGACGATGGAGACGACCCGTCAGCGATGCTCAAGGTCGAGTTGCGCGGCAAGGATCGCCAGCGTCTCCGTCAAGATCTCGCGGCATTCCTGGGCGAACACGTCTGGAGCGGACGACTCTGCGATGGAACTCCCCTGACCGTTACCTACATGATCGACGGGCTCGGCGAGATCGGGACTCCGACCGTGGCCGTCGGAATCGGTGGAGAAGTCGTACCGGCGGTAGACGACGACTACTCGATCAAAGACAAGGAGCATGGCTTCGATGTCCGCTTCACCGATTCCAAGGCCAGAGTAAAAGTCAAGTTTTCGCAAAAGGACGACGGCCTCTGGGAGCTCAAGGTCGACTCGAAGACGGACAAATGCAAGCACGACAAACAGGGCGGCCCGAAGGACAAGAGCACGGAAGACAAAAAGGACAAAGCGAAGGAGGATCGCGCCGACGCAGGCGACGGAGCCACCGACGCCGATGACTGATCTGTCCACTCATTCCGTGCGTTCCTACTTGGCGATCCTGCTCATCGTCGCCTTAAGCACTACTTCCTGCAGTACGGCAGATGAGCCACTGACCGCCAGGCCGACGCCAACCATCGCGGCGGAATCGGAGGGACGGTCTGAAGCCGGAAGTTCCATCCTTGGGGCTGCTCTGGGGCGCTACGAATCAGGCTACGAGTTCACCTCGGACGTCGTCGTCGAAGAAGCCACGGCAATTTCTGTCGAAGGAAGGCAAGTCGGCACCGCCTCCCACATGACCATTCAGTCGGGAGATGGGATCATCGAATACCTGATCGCGGATCAGGCGCAATGGTTCAGAACCGATAGCGGTACGTGGGATTTCGTCACCGACGACGCGGAGATCGGTTCGCCGCTGGATCCTCTCTCGGCCCCAACTTCGGTGTCCATTGCCGACGAATATGACACGACCTTCGAGCTCAATGCGATCTACCCGGCATCGGCTTTCAACGTGGCGGCAGACCTCGCCGTGATCCTCGTCATCGACGTAGGCCAATTGATCTCGGCGACGTACGTGACGAATGTCGACGGTGCTGAGGCGACCGTCTCGACGACCTTCCGGGAATTAACCGATGACACCCCAATCGCAGTTCCTTGAAACAGGGGAAGCCTGTTTGATCACGCGGCCGATCAAGTCGTCGTGATTCGGACGATCATCCTTCGAATCAGATACGTGACGACGGCCAACGCGATGAGGAGATACAGGACTCTCGGCCAATTCTGGCTTTGGATGACCGCAACACCGGTGAGCGCTGCGGCGACGATCAAGATTCCCGTGAGGTGGCGCCGAAACCGCCCGCTGGAAATCGCGTCTATTTGGCCCGGGCCGGTGCCAGTCGAGCCGCCATTCGATCCTCCGGCCGGTCCCTGGGCATGAACCAATCGAGCTGCGGTTGATTTCGGAAGTCCTACCCACGCGACTATCTGCTCCAGCTCAGTGAATGTCACGCCCTCCTCCAACTTGACCACCACCGACTCCGTTAAGCGGTCCGGACGAGTTGCGAACGACAGCATCAGCCCGACTTCCTCTGGAGAAATACTGAAGCGCTCTTGTGACATGGGCGTCGACAGTAGCCGGATTCGAATTCAACGAAGGGCCTGGGTACCCATGGGTCGATTTGCGCGAAAAGCGCCGCTAGCTATCGTGTTGATCTGGAGGATCCATGGTCGAACAATCAGCAAAACCATCGCCGGTATTCGGGATCCGAATTGGAGAACTCTTCTCTACGGGGATCCGGGCCCTCGCAACCCATCCGATACCACTGCTGACAACCGCCGGGGCGACGTTCCTGACCTATGCGGGGTTTCGCTACCTGGCTTCTCAGTCCAGTTCGGTCTTGGCCGGAATCGGGTTCGATCTCGTCGGGCTCGTATTGTCGAGCGTGATCGCCCTTCCCTGGTACCGCGCAGCCCTGGATGCCGTCGACGGGAAGCACTCTTCACCGGCCGCATTGATCGGAGAGCTTCGCTCGTTCAAAGACCAGCTCGTCGCCTCGCTCTTTTTCTGGGCCGGGGTGTTGTTCGGCCTGCGGTACCTCTTCGGGCTGCCGTCGATATTTGTCGTCGTGATGTACGCGTTCTACGGTTACATCGTGGCAGAACGAACTCATCCCGGTGGCCTGCGCGCGCTGGGAGCCAGCGTGTTACTCGGCCAGGGACGTCGGATCGCCATCGGTGCGATCGGGGCCCTGTTGCTGATCCTCAACCTCTTTGGCGCGATCGCAATCGGATTCGAAGATTTGAATGCCACGACCAGGTGGGTGCTGACGATCATCGGGCTGCTCATCACGACCAACATCTCGATGGTGATCGGCGCCGTCCTCTATCGCCACGTGAGATCCTCGTGACCGCCGGCGCCGGTGCTTCACCGGGTATCGCCATCGGGCCGATCTATGTCATTGACGAATCCGAGGTGACGATCCCCGACTACGAGAATCCTTCGCAGGCGTTTTCCGAAGCGGCCGCCACCGTCGCCAATGATCTCCGGACGGCTTCCAAGAAAGCAGTCGAAGCAGGCCGGACCGAGGCGGCCGAGATTCTCAACGCTCAGGCCATGATGGCCGAAGACACGATGCTCGCTTCCTCGGTTGAAGAGAACCTCCAGGCAGGCGAAGCGTTCGGCGATGCCGTGACCAAAGCGGCAGAAGGCGTCGCCAACCTGCTCGCCACCCTGGACGACCCATACCTGGCGGCGCGCGCTGCAGACGTCGGCGAGATTGCCGACCGGATCCGTCGTCAGCTGGCCGGTGTATCGCAGGTCCGCATTGCCAACACAGAACCGTCGGTGATTGTGGCCGGCATGCTGACGGCGGCGGACACGGCCGTCATGGACCCGGCGTCGATCCTCGGGTTGATCACCGAAACGGGCGGCCCCACCGGACACGTTGCGGTCATTGCCCGGTCGCTGGCCATACCGGCCGTCGTGGGTGTAGCCGGAATCGCGTCAGAGGCGGCGGGTGTCGCGACGGTGGCCCTCGACGGGACGACGGGCGAAATCTCACTCGATCCCGACCCGGACGAGCTCATCGATTTCCAGGCGAGAGCGGCGGCCCATCGCGACATGATGGAGGCCGCTGCGGCCTACCGAGGTGTGCACGTCGAGGTTGCCGGACGGCCAATCCGGGTCGCCGCCAACGTCGGCACCCCGGAGGACCTCGACGCAGCGATCGCCGCCGAGGCCGACGGTATCGGGCTGTTTCGGACAGAGTTCCTGTTCCTCGGAAGGTCCAGTCCTCCCACCCAGGACGAGCAGTTCGCCCTCTACCGGAAGGCGGCTGCCGCATTTCAAGATCCGGTTGTGATCCGGAGCTTCGACATCGGTGGCGACAAGCCAGCCGGCTACATCGGGGTACCTGATGAGGAGAACCCGTTCCTCGGCGTGCGCGGCGTGCGGCTGTACGAGCAAGAGAAGGAGATCTTCAAAGATCAGGTGAAGGCCATTGCCCGGGCCTCGACGGCCGGAGATGTGTGGTTGATGATCCCCATGATCGCCACCGTTGCGGATTTTCTGACGACCCGGTCCCTGGTCGACGAGGCGACCGCCGAACTCGACGACGCCCAGGTTGCCTGGGCTGCATTCAAGGTCGGCGTGATGATTGAGGTTCCTTCTGCCGCCCTCATCGCATCGCGGCTGGCCGAACACGTCGACTTCTTCAGCATTGGCACCAACGACCTCACCCAGTACACCATGGCTGCCGACCGTACCTCGGGCTCGCTCGCCGGATATGCCGATCCGCTTCACCCGGCCGTGATGCAACTCTGCAATCTCACGGCGCGAGCAGCACTCGATGCGGAAATCTCTGTTGCGGTTTGTGGAGAAGCGGGATCGGACCTGGCGGCCGCCACGTTGTTCATGGAC
>JABDOU010000316.1 GCA_013043085.1 Acidimicrobiia bacterium | reverse complement strand
CAACCGAGGCGAACGTAACGGTGGGGGAGGGACCCTCGGCGAGAACAATTCAGATTCGTTCCGGGACTTCTGCCCACATCACGGTGGAATCGCCAGAAGGTTCGTTGGTTGCTTCCGATCAACCCGTTGCCGTTTCCTGGTCGACCCAGGGCCGGTTGGCTCTGTCGAACGCATCACCGCTCGAACTCGAATGACACACGATGTGCCGACATTCTCGAGACGAGCACGTCTACCTTGGTGGTCATGGAACTCTGTGTCCGGTGTGGCTATCCAGCGACCGCTCTGATGACGTTCTCATATAGCGAGAGGGTCGTGACGTTGACGCAGCTTGTGGGAGTGGTGAGGCGGCCGCCCGGAGCCCTCGAACTCTGTGCCGGGCACGCTCTGTCGAAGACGGCGCCTGTGGGTTGGGTTCTTAACGATGAGCTAGGTTCGGAGCTCTCGCTATTCACGGTGGAGGCAGACAATGGCTCTTGACGTCGACATGCTCGATTGGGTGCGCGACCTCGACGAGGCTGATCTGCGGCGTCTCGCGATGATCGTGTCCGCTCGTCTCGGCACATCAGGGCCGGGGGTCGATCCCTCGATCAAAGTTGGATTTCGTCCGCAATCGGTGCGCTGTGGCAAGGCTGATTGCACGTCCTGTCCTCACGGTCCCTACTGGTACGCGTACTGGCGCGAGCACGGAAAGCCAAGGTCGCTGTATCTTGGCAAACTCGACGAATCTGAGCTTGAGTCCGTTGCGCGACAAAAACAGCTCCCCGGGTATGCTGACGCCCCATGACTACCAAGCAACCGTGCCAGGACTGTGGCAACACCAAGACGACTGAGATCGATCTGAGTCTTGCGGATGGAACCGAGGTCACGTTCGTGTCTTGCGCCAACTGCGAGGCACGGTGGTGGGACAAGGATGGTCGGCGCGTCAAGCTCGAGAAAGTGTTGGATCTGGCACGCAAAGCTACGACCTAGATCGCACCAATCGCCGGCAGTAGCAACGTTCAGCCAAGTCAGTCAACGTCAGCCAAGGTTCATTCAAGAAGGACATCCGATGTCGGCATTGTCCGAGTCTTCAACCATTCGTACCCGTTGGTGGCCTGATTTTCGTCGACCCCGGAACATGGCCGCGTTTGTAGTCGGGCTATTGACCGTCGTCATCTTCGTGGTGATGCAGCCGTGGGAGATCTTCAAAGACACCACGCCCACCGGAGGTGACATGGGCGCTCATGTCCTCGTGCCGGCCTACCTGCGCGACGTCCTGTTGCCGGAGGGCCGCATTGCCGGATGGAGCAACGATTGGTTTGCAGGATTTCCAATCCTGTACTTCTACTTCCCTCTGCCGGCGTTTCTCATCGTTGCTCTCGACGTCATCATGCCATATGGAGTTGCATTCAAGCTCGTGGCAGTGGGTGGTCTGCTTTTGATGCCGATCGGCTCCTACATCCTCGCGAAAGGAATTGGGGCTTCTCGACCGATCGCCACCGTCGCCGCTGCCGCGGGTGCCGGGTTTGTGTTTCTGGAGAGCTATGCCATCTTTGGAGGCAACATCAAGTCGACGATGGCCGGCGAGTATTCCTTCTCGTGGTCGATGGCCTTCTCGCTGATTTATCTCGGTTTCGTAATAGATGACGCTCGTCGCGGCAACGGATTTCGCGCACGCTCGGCCCTGGCTCTTGCAGCCATGGCTCTCAGCCACATCATCACGACGATGTTGGTGGCACCCGCGTCGCTGTTGCTGTTGCGATACCCGAATCGGACAGGCCGGATCGTCACCTGGGTTGCAGGCTTCGCTTTGTCGGCATTCTGGACGATTCCGCTCCTGACGAACATCTCGTACACAACCGATATGAACTGGGTTCCGCTGCGCTTCTTCGGCTCTCCCGAAGCGGGCGGGCCGCTCCCGACCGAACTCTGGCTCATCTTGCCTCTGGCCGTCGCCGGAGTAGCGGTGTCAGTGTGGAAGCGCTATACGATCGCGCCGCTCCTCGTAATCGGGCTGCTTCCTGTCGTTGTGTTTCCGTTCCTGGAGGGAAAGCTCTGGAACGGACGGTGGCTTCCATACTTCTTCTTCATGATCACCTTTTTCACCGGTATCGCCGTCGGCGCGGCTGCCGTGTCGGTCGCCAGACGCTGGTTCGGAGCGCCCAGGTCGTGGGCCTGGATCACACTGGCAGCTGCGGCGACGACGTTTCTCCCGTTCATCATTGGCTCACAGAGTGCGCCCGGATGGGCGAACTGGAACTTCTCCGGCTACGAAGCCAAACCGGCTTACTCCGAATACGACGCCCTGATGAACACGATCGATGGCTTGCCGCCTGGCCGGGTGATGTGGGAGGCCAACATCGAGCTCAATCGGTACGGAACCCCCATGGCGCTCATGCTCACCCCCTTCTGGAGCGAGGGCCATCCCTCGATGGAGGGACTGCTGTTTGAATCTTCATTGACTACGCCGTTTCATTTCCTGAATGCGGCGGAGATGAGCATCGCGCCTTCAAATCCGATTCCTGGATTGCCGTATAACGGCTTCGACCTCGAACGTGCGCTTAGCCGAATGGACCTCTTCAACGTTTCGTATTACGTCACCTTCACCGAGGAGGCAACTACCGCAGCTCTCAACCACCCCGAGTACGAGTTGCTTGCCACCTCGGATCCCTTCTCGATCTTCGGGTTGCCGCAAAGTGAGCTTGTTGTGGTAGCCGACTTCGAACCGGCGGTCTTCGAGGCCGGGGACATCGGAATCGTTGACCGTGCGCGAACGCTCGTAACCGACCCGCACCTCGTCGATTTCGAACAGGTCGCTGTTCAGTGGTACGCGGATCCGGCAAATGCCCAGTACTGGGTCGCTGAAGATGGGCCGCCCGCATGGCGACGAATAGATGAAAGCCTGGCGGGCCTCAGGGACGCGTCGCCTATTGCGGCCGATGGCGATGTTTCGAACATCGTGTTGGAGGATCATCGCATTTCGTTCTCGACCACGGCGATTGGAGTTCCTCACCTCATCAAGGTGTCGTACTTCCCCAATTGGGATAGCAGCGGGGCGTCGGGGCCCTACCGGGTAGCCCCGGCCTTCATGGTTGTCATCCCCACGCAGGAGCAGGTCGAGTTGAACTTCAGGAGAACAGATGCCGAAACCGGTGGCGCAGCCTTGACCCTGGCGGCTCTGGTTGTGGTGCTCGTTGGAGCGGTGTGGGAAGACCGCCGTCAGAAGTCTTCGGTGTGAAGGCCTATCTAACGACGTTCCGTAACCGGGAGTCGGCAGTCCAGCTCTTCAAGCTCGTCTTCATAGGCGGTTTCAATACGATTCTCACCTTCGCCATTTTCAATGTGTTCCTGTACCTCGGAGTACGGGCGAGCATTTC
>JABDOU010000306.1 GCA_013043085.1 Acidimicrobiia bacterium | reverse complement strand
GTTGCGGGCTGACTAGATACCTAGGCTCGCCGCATGTTGATCGACACTGCGCCGTTGTGGATCGCAGCCACGAACACGTACGTTGTCGCATCGGAGCGCGGCGGCTTTGCCGTCGTCATTGACTGTCCGCCCGATCCTGAAGGAATCGGTCTCCTGCTCCGCAAACATGAGCTGATTCCGATCGCGGCTCTGGTGACGCATGCGCACATCGATCACCTTGGCGGCGCCGGCTCTCTTGCCAGAGCGACCGGTGTTGATGTTCACCTGCATCCGGACGATGCATTTTTGGCGATGGCGCCGGAACAGCAGCTTTCCTTGCTATTCGGAGCGCACATGCCAGACCTCGATGTCAACCCTCCAGCTGCCTACGTCGACCTGGTGGACGGTGCCCGCCTCAGCCTGGCGGGTTTGGACATCGATGTCGTGCATACCCCGGGACATACGCCGGGACACTGTTGCTTTCTGATCGATGGTGTGCTGTTTTCAGGTGACCAGCTCTTCGCCGGTTCGATAGGACGCACGGATCTACCGGGAGGCGATTTCACCGCTCTCATGGCATCGATGGAGGCAAAGATCTTGACGCTCGACGATGACGTAGACGTGTTACCCGGTCACGGCCCTCCGACGACCATCGCAAACGAGCGTGCCTCAAATCCGTTTCTCGCACAGTTCAGGGCGTAGGCTCCCGTCACTCCATCGACTACTACAACGACAAGGCTCACGTGACCATGTACCGAGATACCTACGTTGGCAACCTCGACGCGGAAGCGGCGGGGACAACCGTCACGATCGCCGGGTGGGCGGCCCGCATTCGCGACCAGGGCGGCGTGGCCTTCGTGGATCTTCGCGATGCGTCCGGGCTGGTCCAGGTGGTCATCGCTCCTGATGAGGTTCCTGAGCTGGTCGACGTCGCCCGCAGTTTGAAGCGTGAATACTGCCTCAAGATCATCGGCGACGTGCGAGCGAGACCGCCCGGTACCGAGAATCTCGACCTTCCAACGGGAGCGGTAGAGGTTGCAGCACGAACCGTAGAGGTTCTCAGCACCGCTCAACCGCTTCCCTTCCAGCTCGACGATTCGATCGAAACCGACGAACAGGTTCGGCTGCAATATCGGTATCTAGACCTGCGGCGCGATCGGATGTCGCGGAACCTCAAAGCACGGTCGCGTGCCGTTGCCGCAATCCACAACAACCTGGACGCGGCCGGGTTCATGGAGGTCGAGACCCCAACGCTCATCAAATCGACTCCCGAAGGCGCTCGGGACGTCTTGGTCCCGAGTCGCCATCGCCAGGGTCATTTCTACGCGCTTCCCCAATCGCCCCAGCTCTTCAAACAGTTGCTGATGGTGGCAGGCGTCGACCGCTACTACCAGATCGCCCGCTGCTACCGAGATGAGGACTTTCGTGCAGATCGCCAGATCGAGTTCACGCAACTCGATCTCGAAGGTTCCTTCTGGGGCCAGGACGAGGTTCTGGCGACGATCGAATCAGTGGTCTCGGATGCTGTTGCGGCGGTGCGGGGTGAGGGGCTTTCCCTCCCGCTCTCACAGATGACGTACGCGGAGGCGATTGACCGATTCGGTTCTGATAAACCAGACCTCCGTTTCGGAATGGAGATAGCCGATCTCTCAGACGTATTTGCGGCTTCCGAGTTCAACGCTTTCGCCTCTGTCGTCGAGGGTGGGGGAGTAGTGCGGGCGATCAACATTGGTGAGTCGGAATCGAGCCGCAGTCATCTCGACGGGATCATCGAACGGGCCAAAGAGCTAGGAGCCAAAGGTCTCGTGTGGATGGTGGTCGAACAAGATGGCACGATCCGTTCTCCCGTCGCCAAGTTCCTCGAGTCCGGGGAGATGGACGCCATCAGACAGGCACTCAGCGGTGAGCTTGGCGACGTTCTGTTGCTCGTTGCGGACGAACACCGCCGGGCATCACATGTGCTCGGCCAATTGCGCCTCGATCACGGTCGTCCCGACGGCCATGACGATCTCTCGTTTCTCTGGGTTACAGATTTTCCAGTGTTCGAGGTTGCAGACGACGGGGGACTAGCACCGGCACATCATCCGTTCACGGCACCTCGATCCGTTGAGGAGCTGAGGGACTCGCCAGAGACCGCGGTCGCCAAGGCGTATGACCTGGTCGTCAATGGCGTGGAGCTTGGATCGGGCTCGGTGCGTATCCACGATCCGGCAGTTCAACAAGAAGTCTTCGACATTCTCGGTATCGCGCCCGAAGAGGCCCATCAACGATTTGGATGGTTTTTGGAGGCGCTGCGCTATGGAACTCCTCCTCACGCCGGATTTGCGTTCGGCATCGATCGGCTCGTCTCGGTGCTCCAGAACGAGCCGAATATTCGTGAAGTCATGCCGTTCCCGAAGACACAGACCGGGTTTGATCCGCTGACATCGTCACCGAGCCCGGTCACCGAAGATCAGCTTGCCGAGCTAGGTATCGAGCTTCGTCCCGATGCGGAAGAGTCGTTGGAAGCTCATCCCGCCGGGTAGACCTGGTAGTAATCTGGCCGCTCATGCCCGATAGCAACTCAATCAGGCGGACGTTCTCTGGTTTCTTCGAAGAGCGAGGCCACGTCACCGTGCCGAGCTCTTCTCTGATCCCGGTCGATCCGACCCTGCTTCTCACCAACGCCGGTATGGTGCAGTTCAAGCCCTACTTTCTGGGTGATGAGCCGCCTCCGTATCCGCGCGCCACGTCCATACAAAAATGCGCTCGGACCTCCGACATCGACATCATCGGGACCACCGAGCGCCACTTCACCTTCTTCGAGATGCTCGGAAATTTCAGTTTCGGTGATTATTTCAAAGACAAGGCGATCCCGTGGAGCTATGAGCTCGTTACGGAAGGCTTCGGGCTCGATCCGGAGCGTCTGTGGTTCACCGTGTATAAGGACGACGACGAGGCAGCCGAGATCTGGATAGACGGCGTAGGGGTACCACCTGATCGACTGCAGCGGGGCGACAAAGACAACTTCTGGCAGATGGGAGTTCCAGGTCCGTGCGGACCCGCCTCGGAGATCTTTTACGACCGGGGTGCCCATCGGGGCGCGGACGGTGGTCCGATTGGTGGAGATGAGGACCGCTTTGTCGAGATCTGGAATCTGGTCTTCATGCAAAACATCCAGGACACTCCGTATCACGTTGTAGGCGACCTCCCGAAGAAGAGCATCGACACCGGGGCGGGTATCGAACGGCTGAACATGGTTCTCAATGATCTGGACTCGGTGTTCGAGACAGACACCGTCCGGCCGGTGCTCGATTCCGGGGCGCGAGCGACCAATGCGATCTACGGCGAGGACGAAACGACGGACGTGAGTCTGCGGATACTCGCCGACCACGGGCGCACGATGACGTTTTTGATCGGCGACGGCGTCGTGCCCTCGAACGAAGGGCGTGGATACATACTGCGTCGCTTGATCCGCCGCGCAGTCAGGCACGCCTGGCAACTGGGATGCGAGGACAACATCACACCCGGGCTGGCCGACGTCACGGTCGACATCATGTCCGACGCCTATCCCGATCTTGCTGAGGACCGTGATTTCATCAAAGAGGTCGTCGAACGCGAGGAGGTCGGATTCCGACGAACGCTCGAAACCGGTTATGCCATGCTCGAGGATGCGCTGGACGGGTCGACGGAGAACCGTATCGACGGCGGCACTGCCTTCCGTTTGCACGATACGTACGGGTTTCCTATCGAGCTCACGACCGAGATCGCGGGCGAACGGGGAGCAACGGTCGACCGTGACGGGTTCGATGCGGCTATGGAAGAACAGCGGCGTCGTTCCAGATTGCTCTCGTTCGACACAGATGATTTTCAGGCCGCGGAGATCATTCGTGACGTTCTGGACAAGGCCGGCACGACAGAGTTTGTCGGTTATGAGCTTGAAACTTCGCCGGCCCGGATTCTGGCACTCGTTCGTGAAGGAGAAATGGTTACTTCCGCAGCCGAAGGTGAGGAGGTCGAGTTATTTGTCGACCGCACGCCTTTCTACGCAGAGGGCGGCGGACAGGTGGGCGATACCGGTGAAATCGTTACCGAAACCGGTACGGTGAAAGTTGTTGACACGCAGGCACCCGTGACGGGCCTTCACGGTCACAAGGCGGTGGTCCTGCGGGGATCTGTTGCCGTGGGCCAGGATGCGCACGCCGAGATTGATCACGATCGACGTGAACGTGTCAGCAAGAGCCACACAGGGACCCACGTCCTCCACGCATCGCTGCGCGATGTGATCGGACAACATGCTCGCCAGAATGGGTCGCTGGTTGAAGCCGGACGTTTGAGGTTTGACTTCAGTCATCACGCGGCGCTCGATCCGGATGAACTGGCTGAGGTCGAGCGCCTGACCAACGAGCGGATCATAGAAAACGATCGCGTACGAACGATCGAAGCGACCAAAGAAGAAGCAGAAAAGATGGGCGCGGTTGCGTTCTTTGGTGACAAATACGGAGAACAGGTGCGGGTGGTCTCAGCCGGCGGGTATTCGCTCGAATTCTGCGGTGGAACCCACACGGTCTCGACTGGCCAGGTAGGGCCGCTTCTGATTTCGACCGAATCGTCGATCGGTGCCAATATCCGTCGTTTTGAGGCCTTGACCGGAACCGATGCCTATCTGCATATCGTTGAACTTCGCAACACGGTACGTTCTGGCGCAGGCCTCCTGAAGAGCACTCCTACCGAACTCCCCGGCGCCATCGGTTCCTTACTCGGAAGAGTGAAGGATCAAGAGAAAAGGATCGCCGACTTTGAGCAACGTCATCGAAGCGAGGCGGCTGCGGCCCTGGCCGAGGCTGCGGAGGCAATTGGGGAGTCGAACGTAGTGGCGGCCACGGTTCCCGATGCGACCCCCGACGGACTTCGGATGCTTGCCCTCCAACTACGGGACCGGCTGGGAAGCTCTGTCGTGGCGCTCGGTACGAATCGAGACGGCAAGGCGAGCCTGGTCGTCCTCACGTCGAAGGACCTCGTTCAGAAGGGGTTGTCTGCGGCGGAAATCGTCGCGACGGGAGCCACGATCGTTCGCGGCGGGGGCGGCAAGGATGCCGAGCTTTCCATGGCCGGCGGTCCGGGCGGGGACGATGTGGCGGAAGCGGTCGAGGCAATGGGCAAGAAAGCCAGGGAGTTGCTGGCGTGATGGGACGATTGATGGGTATTGACTACGGCACAAAACGAGTTGGTATTGCACTCTCAGATCCCACACATCTGATAGCTTCTCCCCTCATGGTTTGTGATCGAGAGACTGCAATCGACGTCATCGCAGGTGCCGTACGCGCCCATGACGTGGAATCTATCGTTGTCGGGATGCCGACGTCACTGAGTGGAGAAGATGGTCCATCGGCGGCAGCAGCGCGAGCGTTCGCATCAGAGGTCGCGAACACCACCGGACTGGCGGTCGAAGTCGAGGATGAGCGGTTTACGAGCGTTCTGGCAGAGAGGTCCATGATCGAGAGCGGCACGAAGCGATCGGACCGCCGCAAATCACTCGATGGCGTGGCCGCGGCATTGATTCTCCAGAGCTACCTGGATAGACAATGATCGAGTACGAGAAACCCTCGGGAGGCTTCCCGGTATGGCTCGGGATCCTGATCGGTTTGCTCGGGCTGGCCGTCGTCGCATGGGGAGCTACCCGACTGGCTGAATCGTTTGGCGGCGGTCCCGCGACAACGATCGTCGCAGGCCAATCGGTGATCGTCGACATCGAATCTGGATCGAGTGCCGAAGACATCGGCAACGTACTGGCGGACGCAGGTGTCGTCGACCGCGCCAGCCAATTCGAGTCGTACGTAAAGGCCAACGGCCTCGGGTTTTCGCTCCAGGCCGGGACGTACGAGCTCACCACCGGCATGGGATCCGAAGCTGCGGTTGAGATCCTCCGCCAGGGTCCTGAGTTGAAGGACGTCTATACCGTCAAGATCAGAGAGGGGTTGTGGGTCAGTGAAATCCTGCAATCCCTATCGGAACAATCACCACACTCTGTCGACGCGTACGCAACCGCCTTGCTCGATGGCAGCGTCGTTTCGCCTCTTTTTCCGGGAACGCCTGGCAGCCTGGCGGATTGGGAAGGATTGTTGTTTCCGGCCAACTACGAGTTCTTTGAGGATGCGGCGCCGGCAACGGTTCTCCAGAAGATGGCCACCGAGATGCAGCTCAGGGTTGAAGCGGCCGAGTGGAA
>JABDOU010000305.1 GCA_013043085.1 Acidimicrobiia bacterium | reverse complement strand
GGCACCGGTGCCGTGTTCATCTCCAACATGCTGCGGACCTCGCTCGCAGACATGACATACATATTCGGAGATACTTCGGATCATCCATTCGCCGGAGATTGGGACGGCGATGGCATCGACACCGTGGGTCTCTATCGAGAGCGAACCGGTCGCACGTATCTCACCAACCGACACGTAACCGGGCAGGCGGAAGTCGAGTTCTACTTCGGCCTCGCATCCGACTCCATCATCGCAGGAGATTGGGACGGCGATGGTTATGACACGGTCGGGGTATTCCGGGCTTCGGATCAACAGTTCTACCTGAGTAATCGGAACGAGCAAGGTCCGGCTGATGTACGGGTGCCGGCGCACGGAACCGGGTTGCCGGTAGCCGGCTAAACCGGCCGGCCCCACCACTCCTTGCGAAACATTCGAGCACGCTCCGTGGTAGGGTTGCACCCGCGTGGGACGAGCAGGCAGCTGCAACGCAGAAGCCGGGAGCAACATTGGCGGGCGAGGGATTCTTTCAAGGTTTCGAGGAGAATTCCATCGCGCACGCCCACACACCAGCTCGGCGGATACACCAGGCCGTGGCGTCTAAGAAGAAGGGATTCGGATTCATTCTTCTTGCGCTCCTCCTCGGATCCGCCGCCGGAGGTGCATCAGCCGATGAACACTCCCTGATCCGCGAGCCATACCTCCAGCTCGGCGATGCGCCGCTGGTCGGGTATGCCGGCTCACACAAGGACCAGGTCGAAGTCATATGGCAGTCGAACGGAACGCCGTTGGAACCGATCTCGTTCCACTACCGCCGGTCCAATTCTGATTCCTGGACTCAACTCACCAGCATTCGCCACGACGAACTCACAGAGGGACGCGTCAACCACTCGGTGGTTCTGAAAGGCCTTGATTTCGATACACGATACGAATATCGCGTCGAGCATGGATCTTCGGTCTACACCGCCGACTTCCGTACGAGGCTCGCCTCAGGTTCAGCCAAGCCTTTCGTGTTCGCGGCGTATGGCGATTCAACCGATCCCCGTTCGATCGAGTTGTTCAACCAGGTCCAGTCGGCGATCAATCAATCGGGAGCTTCCTTTGCCGTACTCCTCGGTGACAATGCCTATCCCGACGGCACACATGCCGACTACGACAACCGCTTCCGGCGCGAGACGGTGCCTGAGGCCTTGATCTGGAACCGATCGCAGATCGACTACGCGGCAATTGGAAACCACGACGTTGATCTCCAAGGGGGTCTCGGTTTCAGAGCAACGTTCTCGAATCCGATTCCCATTGCCGGCGTAACGGCACCAGCCACACCTCCTGCTGCCTTTCCGGCCGAGCACAACTACTCCTTCGACTACGGCATGGCACATTTCACAGTCATCGACTCGAATACAAAGTCACTCACGGAGGAACTTGCGAGTTGGGCGGCCGCCGATCTCGCTGCGTCCCACAGTCGCTGGAAGATTGTGGTCTTGCATCATCCGGTCACGGGCGCCCCCGATCGAATTGCCACATTGACCGACTACTACAAGGAACTGATACCAACTCTCGTTGAACAGGGAGTCGACCTGCTGCTGGCGGGTCACTCGCACAGCTATGGATGGACGTATCCAATGACCGGCTTCATGGGTGACCAGCCGACATTCGTGCTCGATACCGACCGCCGCTACGAAGAAGACGCAGGCGTGATCCAGGTGATCTCAGGAGTCGGAGGGACAGAAGTCCGAAACTTTGCACGACCCGGCTGGCCGCACCCGGTAGTGGCTGCCGGATTCGCCAGTGACGCCAATGGCAGAGCAGAATCCGGATTCTCGCGGGTGACCGTTTCGAAAGAGGAGCTGAAAGTCGATTACATGGCCGCAGATGGCGATGTGATTGACTCGTTTTCGATCATTGCTGAACCGGAGCCAGATATCGCGGCCAAGTTGGGGTTGGCCAATCCCGCGACAGGCGAATGGGTGCTCAGACACCCGGACGGTGCTCTTGACCGCTTCTATTTCGGCAACCCGGGGGACAAACCGCTCTACGGTGATTGGGATTGTGATGGAACCTCGTCGCCGGGGATGTATCGAGAATCGAACGGCTTCGTGTATCTCAAGAACGACAACACCACCGGCCCTGCGGACGTCGACTTCTTTTTCGGCATGGATGGTGACGTTCCGATTGCCGGTGACTGGAATGGAGACGGCTGCGACACAATATCCATCTACCGGCAAGCGCTCGGAGCCGTGTTCATCTCAAACGTGCTACGAACAGCCACTGCCGAAACCGACTATTTCTTCGGTAATCCACAGGATCGACCTTTTTCCGGTGATTTCGACGGCGATGGCATCGACACCGTAGGTCTTCATCGGGAAACCTCAGGTCTCGCCTATTTGCGTAATGAACACACCACCGGGCCTGCCGACATCGAGTTCTTTTATGGAGTGGCGAATGATTCAATCATCGCCGCCGACTGGAACAGCGACGGGCAGGACACGGTCGGCATTTTTCGCCAAACCGCACGTCGTTTCTACCTCAGTAATCGAAACCAGCAGGGAACCGCCGACCTAGAGCTGCGTGGGTTCGGATCGGGCCAAGCCGTCGCCGACTAACCGGTCGCCACCGGCTAGCTGGATCACATGGACGATGGCGATGGGATCGATCGAAGTTGGTTCTTGATCTTCGCGATGATGGCGGCCATGCCCCTGAGGCGGAGCTGGCTGACGACGTCTACGAGTCCCATGTCCATGTAAAACGAATCGGGAACCTCGAGAATCTCGTCCACCGTCGCACCGCTCAAACCGTCAGAGAGGAGACCGGCGTATCCGCGCATGGTTGGCGCCTCACGTGGAACGTCGAAATAGAGGTGGACGATGCCGTCGTCGTCAACCTCACTCGTCACAAAGAAGGGCGTTTGACATTCGTGAACCTGTTCGAGCATGCCCGGTTCGGCCAGGTGTTCGGGGATGTCGGGCAGACGATCCGAATAGTCAATCAGCGCTTGCACTTTGATGTCCCTGGGACTCGAAGCGAAGAGGTCAACAAGCTGGGCCAATCGGGCTGGCAACATCTTTGTTCCTCCACAAATTCGGTGGTCCGGCCGCTGGTCGGCGGCGTAGTGTAAAAAGCTAGCGAATAATGGAGACAGTGCCATGTCCACGGTGCCGCAGGACACATCCGACCGTTTCAGCAAGTACGCCAATCCAGACATGCTCGTGAGCACGTCATGGCTGGCAGATCATCTCGACGACGAAAATCTCGTGATCGTGGAGTCAGACGAAGACGTGTTGCTCTACGAAACCGGCCATATTCCAGGTGCCGTCAAGATCGACTGGCACACAGATCTGCAGGATCCGGTGGCACGCGATTACCTGGATGGCGAAGCGTTCGCGGAGCTCATGGCCTCACGAGGAATTTCGCGCGACTCGACCATCGTGTTCTACGGAGACAATTTCAATTGGTGGGCTGCCTATGCGCTCTGGGTCTTCTCGCTCTTTGGACACAACGATGTTCGACTCCTGGACGGCGGGCGTCAGAAATGGGAAGCAGAGGGTCGCGAATTGACGCGAGACGTCGTAGAAAGATCCCGAACCGAATACCCGGTCGTCGAGCGGGTCGATCGCGATATTCGTGCTTTTCGCGATGACGTGCTCGCCCACATCGGCACAGATAAACCGCTCGTCGATGTCCGATCACCAGAAGAGTTCAGCGGCGAGCTGCTTCACATGCCGAACTATCCCCAGGAGGGTTCGCTCCGGGGAGGCCATATTCCGGGCGCATCCAGCGTGCCGTGGAAACGGGCCGCCAACGACGACGGCACTTTCAAATCTCTCGACGAGCTCAGAGCCATCTACACCGAGGAGCAAGGCATCGATCCTGATGATGAGGTGATCGCCTACTGTCGTATAGGCGAGCGATCAAGCCACACCTGGTTCGTCCTACACCACCTTCTGGGCTACCCGAACGTACGCAACTACGACGGTTCATGGACCGAATGGGGCAACGGAGTCCGACTGCCGATCGAAAAGCCCGGGTATCCCGTCAGACCGTGAACGGCGCGCAGACGATTTCCGTACTCCGACGGATGCGGTGTCGTTCGCGCGATCCCGGTCGGGCGCCGATATGGGATTCGATAGAATCGCGGGTGTACGGAGGGGTCGCATAGTCTGGCCTAGTGCGCACGCTTGGAAAGCGTGTAAACGGTTAACGCCGTTTCGAGGGTTCGAATCCCTCTCCCTCCGCTGATTCCTGCCCTGCGCTCGACTCGCTCGACCTTCGAGTCGCACCCATTACGCTCGACCACATGGAGAGCAACCACTACCTCGGCGCCATGAGGCGGGCGCTAGAGCTCGCCGCAGCCGCGTCGGACCTTGGCGAGATACCGGTTGGCGCCGTCCTCTTGAACGCCGGCGGAGACGTCGTGGCGGAGGACTTCAACCGCACCATCCAGTCCAGCGATCCCACTGCCCACGCCGAGATGCTGGTCATGCGGGCAGCAGGAAACGCGCTCGGAGATTGGCGTCTCACGGGCCATACCCTTGTCGTGACGCTCGAACCGTGTTCCATGTGCGCAGGCGCTTCTGTCTGGGCGCGGCTTGACCACATTGTGTACGGAGCTGCCGATCCAAAAGCCGGGGCCGCCTGGAGCCTGTACAACATCCCACAGGACCCCCGGCTCAATCATCGAGTCGACCTGACCGCCGGTGTCATGGCAGAGGAGGCAACAACATTGCTCCAGAGCTTCTTCCGGGCTCGGCGCTAGCAGCGATTACTATTCCGGCTCCCCGCCGGAGAGCCTGTACGGCGGTGTGCTCGCGAACCGGGTCAGGTCCTAACGGAAGCAGCCCTAAGTGTGTCACACCGGGTGTACAGATCCTCGAAGGCGGGGTTTTAACGTCGTCACCGCCGATCGCGACGTATCGTTCACGATGTGCATCGCAGCCGCATAGTCAGCCTGGTGTTGCTCATCGGCCCGGTTGTCGTCCTCGGGTGCGACAGGGACCCGAGCACACTGCCGATCGAAACTTCATCCACATCACTAGTCAGCATCTCGAGCAGCTCGAGTACATCGACGAGCACGTCCTCAACGACCTCAATAACCGTTCCGGCACGGGTATCGACGACAACCCTCTTTCCCATGGCAGCCGACAACGCTCGAGACCTCGGCGTTCAGATTCTCGACGTTGAAGCTGCCATCCGCGCCGACGCTCCCCTGGAGGAGCTGCTCCCCTTGGCTGCCATCCAGCAGCGTGCGTACTCCAGGCTGCACAGCAACCCGGACTGGATGACAGAGATCTACGACATCGTGGGACCCGATCTTGTTCCGATCGTCGATCTTCACATGGAGGCCAAAGGCGAACTGGTCGAGTTGACGCCCTCGACCAACACCGAATTACCGGCGTGGGACATCATTGCGCCTGCTTCTATTGACGACCTGCTTGCGTTCTATCGCGAGGCCGAGGAAGCGACAGGCACACCGTGGGAATACCTCGCAGCGATCAACTTGATCGAGAGTCGCATGGGGAGAATCCGGGGTTTGAGCTCTGCCGATGCAGCCGGACCAATGCAGTTCATTCCGGAAACATGGGACCGGTACGGCGATGGTGATGTGTTCGATCCTCACGATTCCATCGTGGCCGCTGGACGGTTGCTGGCCGACTTCGGGGCACCGGATGACATGGCGGAAGCTCTCTGGCACTACAACCCTACGGACCGATACGTCAACGCTGTCACCGCCTATGCCCGCATCCTCGAGCTAGAGCCGAGAACCTTCAGGGCATTCTGGGGATGGCAGGTGTACTACGCCACGACAGAGGGCGCGATACTCCTGCCCGTCGGATACTCGCAGGATCAGCCCATTGATGTGCGCGAATATCTAGACGCTAACCAGTAGGTGGCTCGGCCGTTGTGCTCAAGAGTTTCCCCATCATCGTCCTGGGCTCGATCCGGTAACCGAGGGATTCGTAAAACAAAACAATCGACTCGTCGCCTTCTCTGATCTGCAGGTTGACCTTGTGACAGCCGATTTTGGAGAGGCGCTCCTCGGCCTCTCGGATGAGCTGTTGTCCGACACCGTAACGCCTGTGCTCCGGCTTCACGACGAGGCGATTGATCCATCCTCGATGCCCATCGAAGCCGGCGAGAACGCATCCGGCAATGATCCCGCCGATCTCCGCAACGATGAAGAGATCAGCGGAATCTGCCATCTTGCGATCGATGTCCTCGGCGGGGACGTTGTGGATAGCCGGCTCCGGCCACGCCTGATCCCACATTTCTATCACGGAGGCACGATCTTCGGATCGATAGCCGCGAATGACGACCATGACTAGTCCGGAAGTTCTTTCGGATCATGGATCCTGTGGATCACACAACGCGCAAGACAGGGGTGCACAATGGAAGTATGTTCCGTTTGATCTGGCTTGCGT
Source organism: Acidimicrobiia bacterium (assembly GCA_013043085.1). Classification (GTDB taxonomy): domain Bacteria; phylum Actinomycetota; class Acidimicrobiia; order Spongiisociales; family SHLN01; genus JABDOU01. The sequence goes on along the minus strand of JABDOU010000305.1, from coordinate 3,761 downwards.
TTCATAACAGTCGCACACTCACCTTCCGCTAGGAAGGTTTACGCAGCTCGACTCCGTACACGAAACCGAATGGACCCATGCGCCAGATCTCATGAACGGGCATAGGGCTATCCGCAAAGAGCACATCGGGCTGCGGAAGCTTGTCCAATGTTGAGTGCAGATACGCATACTCTTCGCGACTCCCGACGGCCACGCCGATCGCATTCAGCGCCAGAAACGATCCGAGCCGATGGACCATTCTCAGGATCGCCCGCTGAGGACGACCGAGATCAACGATCACCGCAACGCCTCCAGGTCGAAGCACTCGATTGATCTCTGCAAGGGTTTTTGGGATCGAATCGAGATTACGAAACACGAACGCCGAGAAGACACCGTCAAAGGCGTTGTCCTCGAACGGGAGGGCCTCGCCGGGCGCCACATGCTTGTCCACCGCGGGATTCAACGCCAGCATCTGCTCACTCGGGTCCACTGCGGTCACGAGGCGTGGCGCCAGCTGTGCATTGGCCGCACCCGTACCGGCTCCGAGATCGATCACCCTTCCGATCGGCAACCGGTCGATACCTCGACGGCGCCACTTCACGTCCTGACCAAATGACAGCAACGTATTGATCCGATCGTACCGATCGGCGATATCTTTGAAAACGGCCTCGTTGGTCACCCGGCAAATACCTCAAAACCGGTGTAAGGAACAAGCGCCTCCGGCACTGCCACGGTCCCGTCGGCACGCTGGTTGTTCTCCATGATCGCAATGAGCATCCGGCCTACAGCCACCGCAGTTCCGTTCAACGTATGAACGAGCTGGTTGCCCTTTTCTCCTTTGAATCTGACCTTCAAGCGTCGGGCCTGGTAATCAGTGGTGTTGGAGCACGAAGTGATCTCCCGAAACTTTTGCTGTGCCGGCATCCACGCCTCGACGTCGTACTTCTTGGCCGCCGACGCTCCCAGATCGCCGGTGCACACATTCACCACCCGATACGGAATTCCCAGTTCTTGAATCAAGGATTCTTCCTGGCTGAAGAGAAACTCGTGTTCCTCCCACGACTTGTCGGGATCACAGAACGAGAACATCTCAACTTTGTCGAACTGGTGGACCCGCAGAATGCCGCGGGTGTCGCGGCCGGCGGCGCCCGCCTCGCGGCGAAAACAGGTCGAGAAACCGGCGTATCGCAACGGCAGATCCGCCTCCGCGAGAATCTCATCTGCGTGGTACGCCGCAAGGGGCACTTCCGAGGTACCGACCAGGTAGAGGTCGTCTGCGGGAATCTGATACACCTGATTGTCGTCGTCAGGAAAGAAGCCGGTCCCAAAGAGCGCCTCCTCGCGAACCAGAACCGGCGGCACAACCGGTGTGAATCCGGCCGCCGACAATCGGTCCAGTGCGAACCGAACAAGAGCGAACTCCATGAAGACCGCATCACCGAGAAGGTATCCGAACCTGGCGCCCGACACCTTTGCCCCGCGCTCGGTATCGATAATCCCGGTACCGAGCTCCAGGTGATCCTTTGGCTCGAACTCAAACGATGTGGGATCGCCGAAGCGGCTGATCTCAACGTTGTCCTCTTCCCCGTCGCCCATAGGGACGCTTTCGTGAGGAGGATTGGGAAGCGGCGCGAAGCGCGCCAGGAATATTGCGTCGGCCGCGTCCGCCTCAGTCGTCAAGGAAGAGACATCTTCCGACAGCTTCGATGCTTGCTCGAGGGCCCGTTCGCGCTCGTCGCCTTCAAGTTTGGCGATCTCGCGGCCAAGCGCCTTTTGCTCGGCACGTTTGTCCTCGGCAAGCGTGCGAATCGCGCGACGCTCCTCGTCGAGACGCACGAGAACATCGACGATCGCCGGGTCCATGTTCCGCCGGATCAGAGCATCCTTGAGTTCGGCAGGACGTTCCCTTATCCATCGGATGTCAATCACAGGTAATCACCATGACGATGCTAGACCGGCGCCTAGTTCTCGCTGTCCGGGACCGTGCGTTCCTGGTTGATGACGAACTGATCAAAAAAGAGATTGTTGTCCAGGTTCACTTCATTCTCGACCCCAACCACCGATGCCTCGATGCTGTATTGCGCTCCGGGCACCACAGTGATCGAGAAAGACTCGGTGGTAGACGCCCCGGCGGCCAGCGAGGGGATCGTTGCGGACTCACTCACCGAGGCTGATCCGCTGATCCTCATGGTGAGCTCGATCCCGGTCTCGACCTCATTGCCAACATTTTGAATGGCAACCTGGAGATCTAGTGACTCGGTCAACGGAATTATCGATACACCGACCTCGTTCTGCGCGAGAGGTCTCGGATCAAGGCGCACTGAGGCTATTGCCAGGTCGCGGCGCAGAGCGATGTCAGGCGCAACGCTCACTCTGGCAATCAAGATATCGGTGTTGATCAAGGGTCCGGCCAGCTGAATGATCGGAAGATCGGGTGGCACGGTATCGAGGGTTTCGGCCAGAGCCGGTAATCGATCGACGAACGATCGATATGAGCGATCACCGATACGAAGTAGTAGAACCGCTTCGGCAATGCTGTCTGCGGCATCTATTTCGCCGTCCGCGTAACCTACCAAACCCTGTCGAAGGCGATCGACACCATCGGCCCATGACTCCGTCGCAAGCAAGAGTCGGGCATGCTCGAGGGTCGCTTCTGCCGGAACCTCTACCTGCTGGAGGTCTTGTACAACTCCGGCCAGGAGGTCCTGGGTGGCATCGAACGAACCCTGCAACGCGGGGCGTTCGATCGCTCCGAGACGAGCGGTCAAATCTGCGAGTTCACCACTCACACGATCGACCGTGGTCATCGAGCTCGAAGCCGTATTGAGATAGGCCGAAAGCACCCGGCTCTTGGTTCGCACGTTGGTTACGAGCACAGCCACGAAGATCGCGACGATACCGACGGCCAACAACAGCGGCCATCGCCTGCGACGACGAGGAGGGGGACCCAGCAACATGCTGGCGTGATCCTATCGAGGGCCGACAAGCGACGCCTAAGGGTTCACCCCTGGCGCAGGTCTTCCGCCAGTCAATCCAATGACCGCATAGAAAGTCGCCCCCTGGTCGATCTCTCTAAAAACAGCACACGCCAGCTAGTAACCTGGCGCCGCTTCAGTTACTCGGGCGAGTGGCGGAATTGGTAGACGCGCAGGCTTCAGGTGCCTGTGAGCTTCGGCTCGTGGAGGTTCAAGTCCTCTCTCGCCCACGCCGGTTTGGCGCTTCGGACTCGACCGCAACAGGCGTCTGCTTCGCAGAAACCTCCTGCTGTGGAACTCACTCGACGACCAGCGTCATACAGACGCTGTTGGGGTTGTCTGTGTAGTCGGCGAATGGATCACAGACTTCGAAACCCAGTGATTCGAAAAAGGAGCGTGCCGGGGCGAAGGCGGGCTGAGTTCCGGTTTCCAGACTGAGTCGCTTCATTTCCCGTTCTCGTGCGATTTCGATCACATACTCGAGCATGGATCGGGCGACGCCCTCGCCGCGGTGTTCAGCTGAAGTGTGGATCGATTTGATCTCGGCGTGCTGGTCGCCGAGATCCCGGAGGGCAGCCATCCCAATCGGTACGCCGTTGCGGCGTGCCGTAAAAAAGGAAACACCATCGACACCAAGCGCCTCCGACCCGAGAGCGTGAACATGGCCTGGCGGCGTATGCGTCCTGGCGAACATCAAATGGGCGTCGATCAGGCTCTGACATTCGGGGGTTGCAGGATCATCCGCATCAATGTGAAGGTCTTCCATCGCCTGCATTCTGTACCAGGCCCCTTCACACTGTCGAACGA
>JABDOU010000297.1 GCA_013043085.1 Acidimicrobiia bacterium | reverse complement strand
CCCAGCTGCGAGCGCGCTTCGCCATCTTTTCGGTTGTTCCTTTGAAGCGCCGGATGCCCTCCTCGAGACGGGCGATCTTCTCGTCCTGATGCTTGCGCTCGCGAATCCGTTGCTCGCGACGGCGGTCCTTCTCGGCCAGGTAGTAGCTGTAGTTACCCCGGAACGGCTCGACCCGCCCGTCGTCGAGCGCGAGGACAGAGGTGATCGACTCGTCGAGTAGTTCCAGGTCGTGGCTGATTACGAGGAGGCCACCCTGGTAATCGGCCAGAAACTCCATGAGCCAGTTCTTTGCATCGAGGTCGAGGTGGTTGGTTGGCTCATCCAGCAGGAGGGTTTCGGTTTCGGAAAAGAGCACGCGGGCGAGCTCAACCCGGCGGCGTTGGCCGCCTGACATGGTTGCCACCGGCTGATCGAGATCGTCATTTGAGATCCCGACCGACTTGGCGAATCGCTTGGCTTCGGCAATAGCGGTGTAGCCACCCCGGGTCTCGAACTCGACGTTGAGGCGGTCGAATCGACGTATGAGCAGATCGAGCCCTTCTCCTTCTTCGGATTCCATCTTGCGGCGAGTCTCTTCGATCCGAACCTGGAGATCCCCCAACTCTCGCGCGGTGAGGACGCGCTCGAGCGCCGATAGGTCCGGATTGTCCAATTCCGGAACAGCGGACTCCTGTGACAGATAGCCGATTACGCCCGATCGCGCCAGATGGCCCGATGCGGGTTCGAGTTCTCCGGCCAGGGTCCGGAGCAATGTCGTCTTGCCGGCGCCATTGCGCCCCACCAGACCCACCTTCTCGCCTTGCTGCAAACTAAGAGAGGCTCCGGTGACGAGCGTTCGGATGCCGGCCTCGATAGTGAGGTCGCGAGCGAGAATCACGGCGCCAGGCTACTGAGTAGGGTGCCCTTTGTGACGATTGATATGCCGGCAGAGGCTACGCGCCTCGTTCGGCGTTACTACATCTACGGCGGGATCTACACGCTCGCCGCCTCGGTTATCTGGGGTATCAACACGCTTTTCCTGCTCGACGCAGGATTATCGATATCCGAAGTTTTCATCGCCAACTCCGCTTTCTCGGTGGGAACCTTGCTCTTCGAGATCCCGACTGGCGTGGTCGCCGACACGATTGGTCGGCGGGTTTCGTTTCTTTTATCGTTGGCTGTTCTGGCGGCAACGACGCTTGCGTATGTAGCTCTCGCCCAAGTTGGGGGCGGGCTGATTGCGTTTGCTGCCGTTTCCGTGATGATGGGACTCGGGTTCACCTTCTACTCCGGCGCAATGGAGGCCTGGTTGGTCGATGGTGTTCGGTTTCTGGGTTACGAGGGTGAGCTCGACCGTGTATTTGCGCGCGGACAGACGATCGGAAACGCCGCAATGCTGGTTGGGACGATTGGCGGAGGTCTGATGGGACAGATCGATCTCGCCGTTCCGTTCGTCTTCCGGACGGGACTCCTTGTCACGCTATTCATCCTGGTCGTGCCGGGGATGAAGGATCTCGGGTTTGAACCGCGCCGGGTGCCACTCCGTCAGATTCCGGCTGAAGCCGCCAAGATTGCAGGTGCCGGAGTCCGGTTCGGGTGGCACCAAAAGTCCCTCCGGCTCATGATGTTGGCAACGGCGGCCCAATACGGCTTCTTCGCATGGGCCTGGTACGCCTGGCAGCCGTATTTTCTCGAGCTCCTCGGACGCGATGCGATCTGGGTGGCTGGTGTCGTCGCGTCACTCCTTGCGTTGTCCATGATCGTCGGCAATTCCATCGTCGAAGTCGTCATGCGCTGGTGCGGGCGACGCACGACCCTCTTTCTCTGGTCGGCTGCCTTGTTCTCCACTGCTCTGATTGGGGTCGGGCTTGTGAGTTCCTTCATACCCGCCGTCGCGCTTCTCTTCCTCGCTGGCCTCGCCATGGGTGTCCAGACGCCGGTTCGACAGGCGTTCGTACATCACGTCGTACCCGGTGAGCAACGGGCAACAGTGGTTTCGCTCGACTCAATGATCGCGGGCGGAGGTGGTGTGATCGGCCAAACCAGCCTTGGAGCCCTGTCTGAGCAGCGGGGTTTTTCGGCCGGCTACATCATCGGCGGCCTGACGACCCTGGTGGCCCTGCCGCTCCTGTTCGGCGTCCGTAAGAACAATGATGACGCCGATTTCTTCGGGGGCATAGCTCCGGACCTCGATAATGCCTGCGTGCCACAGGGGCTACCGGCGATCGCCGGTATCACCAACGAGGTAGTAGCCGATACGCGATAGGCCGCGGGATGTGGCCTCTACGAGCCGTGTCACGGCCGTGTGCGATACTGACCTGGATGCAAGGAATCCTTCACGTCGATCTCGATGCCTTCTATGCGTCGGTTGAGCAGATGCTGCATCCCGAGCTCGCCGGTCGACCCGTGCTGGTTGGCGGCGGTGTGGTGCTGGCTGCCAGCTATGAAGCGCGGGCCCACGGTGTGGCGGCGCCGATGGGTGTCAAACAAGCCCTCCACCTCTGTCCAGACGCCGTCGTCGTAAACGGCTCGTTCGAAAACTACGGACCGATCTCGAAACAGGTCATGGCCATCTGCGCGGACATGACGCCGCTGGTCGAGCAAATCTCAATCGACGAGGCCTTTCTCGATGTGCGTGGATCGACACACCTTCTCGGCTCTCCGGACGAAATCGGCCAGGCGATCCGTCAACGGGTCGCCAACGAGGTCGGCCTGCCCATCTCGGTTGGTATCGCATCAACCAAATTCTTGGCGAAAGTCGCTTCCGGCCAGGCCAAGCCGGATGGGCTCCTCAGGCCGGAAGACGAGATCGCATGGCTCCACGGCCTACCGGTTTCGGTGATGTGGGGCGTGGGTCCGGTCAGAAACGCAACACTGGCCGAATATGGGATACAAACGGTCGGCGACCTGGCACAAGCTTCCAAGGAACATCTGACTGCGTGGCTCGGGCCGGGAGCGGCCAACCATTTTCATGCCCTGGCCTGGAATCGAGATGGTCGAAGCGTCCGCAAGCCGGGGCGCGCAGGGTCTATGGGAAGTCAGAGCGCCCTCGGCCGTGGCCTCACACGTGAAACTGACTTGTCGGTGGCGCTGCTTCGGATCGCAGACAGGTTGTCTGCACGTCTTCGGAAGAAGGGGCGTGCCGGCCGGACCATTACGGTGCGCGCCAGATTCGCCGACATGAGGGCGGTGACCCGGGCCATCACGCTGCCGGCTGCGGTGTCAACCACCGCTGGTCTCCACTCGGCAGCCGTCGAACTCCTGGCAGATGCCCGACGGGAGCAACCGGGTCCCGTCACACTCGTTGCGATCAGTATGAGCAAACTCGAGCTCGCAGGACCTCTCCAACTGGAGCTTCCCTTTTCCGTCGGCGACGCCCTCCATCCCGGAAGTCCGGTGGGAGCCGCTCAGTTGTCTGTGGACGAGCAAATTGACAAGGCTCGCGAAAGGTTCGGAAAGGATGCGGTCGGCAGGGCGTCGGTCGTACTGGGAGGCAACCGGGGTGTGCCCGACGAGTTCCGTGAGCTGGCAGAGAAGGACTAACTGGCAGAGAAAGGACTAACTCGTCACTTCGGCCGCGAATTGCACAACGTCGATGCGGCCAATCCGGAATCCGGCCTCGCAATACGACAGATAGCTTTTCCACATGCGCCGGAAGCGTTCGTCGAAACCGAGATCCCTGATGCTCTCCCACGCCGACTCGAAACGATCGTGCCACATCTCGAGTGTCTTTGCATAGTCAGAACCGAACGCGTGGTCGCCAGTCCAGGTCATGCCCGACGCGGTCACCATTGTCCGCAACATCGCGGGCGAAGGCAACATCCCTCCCGGAAAGATGTAGCGCTGGATGAAGTCCGGGTTCTCCCTGTAAGAGCTCCAGAACGCGTCATCAATGACAATCGACTGCAACCCGAGCTTTCCTCCTGGAGCGAGAACTCGAGCAATGACATCGAATAGCTCCTGCCAGCGGCGCTCATCGATCGATTCGATCATCTCGACCGACACGACGCGTTCGAACTCGCCCTGTATCTCGGCGAAGTCGAGCAACCGCGCATCGATCCTGTCGCCCGCGCCACTGTTGGCCACCCGCTTTTCGACATAGGCGAGCTGTTCTTCTGCGATCGTCAGCGTGGTGACATCGCAACCCATCTCGGCAAGAAAGAGCGAGAACGCGCCCCAGCCGGAGCCGATCTCCAACACCCGATGGCCCGGTCGGATATCTGCCAGCTCAACTAGCGACCTGTACTTGATTCGTTGGGCTTCTTCGAGATCCCCGGTGTCGATGAACCGCCCCGACGAGTAGGTCATGGTCGGGTCAAGCCAGGATTCGTAGAACTCGTTGCCAAGGTTGTAGTGACCGGCCATGGACTCGACGTCGGTTTCTCCCGTATTACGCAAGCGGCTGAGCGATCGACCAATGGCATAGAGGCGAGGATGTTCGGCGATCCAAGCCTGTTGATTGTCTGCAGCAAACAGCAGGAAGTCTGTGAGATCGTCCGTCTCGATTCCACCTGCCATGTAGGCCTCGACGATTCCGAGCGCCCCTCCGGATAACACTGCCCCAAGCGATGTCCCTGGGCGGATGTCGATCGCTGCTTCGTGACCAGGCGCCCGGCCACCGAGGACCGACGTCTCTCCGTTTGGACCCGATACGGAGAGCTTTCCCTTGCTGATGAAGCGATCTAGTACCCCCAGCACGATCGAGGACTTCATGCTTTCACCCCTGCCTCCAACGGCGCCGATACCGGCTGAGCGGGGGGAAGGCCCCGGCTTCGATATGGGGCTCGCTTCAGGATCAGCCTTACCGCCTGCCAATGGATGGCGGCGATCACCTTGAGGGTCATGAGGGGATGCTTGATCAGCATCGACCTCAAGTTCTTGTTTGACATATCCAGCTTCTCGCCGGAAAGGACCGCAGAAAGGAGATGGCCGTCGGCATCGGCGACCCTGCTTGCCACCAATACTGAATCGGTGGGTGGTTGCATCCTGAACCGATAGACCACGTCGTCGACGTCCACAAAGGGAGACACGAACAGCTGCTTGTCCCACGTGTGATCTACTGCACCGTCGACCGGCAACAAGTAGCTGTGGTACTCGCCGAATGTGTTTGCAACCTCATAGAGAATCGCGCGGAGTTCTCCGTCGGCGTTCTCACAGAACCACACCGACAATGGATTGAAAACGTAGCCCAGCATGCGAGGAAAACTGAGAAGCCGCACACGCCCTCCACCGATGTCGATGCCGGCATCCGAACACGTGGCCTCGATCCATGGACGAAGAGATGAGCCGTCCCGAGGCCCATGATCTGTGTCATAAAAACCGAGCAGCCCAAATCGGTTCCATCGCATCAGCGACGGCAGCCGGTCCAGTTCATCGATGTCAACGAGCGTCCAGAACACCCGATAGGTAAAACGGTGGCGCCGCGGCCGTACGCGGTGGTGCATCACAGATCCGTCGTAGATGGCGTGTGTCATCCGCAGCTCTGCAGAATGGAATCAGCCGCGGCATAACCCGCCATCAGACCGTCTTCGTGAAAACCATATCGGAAATAGGCACCGGCAAACCACACCCGATCGGAACCCTGTAGATCGGAAAGGTGTCGTTGAGCTTCGACAGCACGCGCATCGAACATTGGATGATCGTACATCCAGCTTCCATGAACCTGCCCGGGCATGCGATCCGGGTTGAGGGTGACGAACACCGGTTTCGAAGTCTCCAGATTCTGAAGACGGTTCATCCAGTACGTGAGTGAAGGATCGGCAAACGGATCCCGCTGAACGACGTTCCAGCTGGCCCACGCTCGCTTGCTAGCAGGCATCAAGGATGGGTCGGTGTGGAGAACGGCTTCGTTGCGAGCGTATCGGAAGTTGGACAGAAGGTTTTGCTCGGCCGGCGATGACCAACCGTTGAGGATTTTTAGGGAGGTGTCGGCATGAGTCGCCAGCAGCACACCGTCAAACCGTTCGATCCCGGCAGGTGTGACGACGTCTACCCCGTCCGCCCCGCGACGGATTTCCTGTACAGGGGTTTTGAGACGAATCCGATCGCAGAATGGCTTTGTCAACGCCTCAACGTAGGTACGCGACCCTCCGGTGACCGTCCGCCATGCAGGGCGGTCGCGCAATTGTGCGAGTCCGTGGTTGCGAAAGAACCGGACGAGAGTGTCCGCCGGATAATCGAACATCTCGTTGGCAGGCGTCGACCAAATGGCTGCGCCCATGGGCAACAGATACCGCTGCTGAAATGATTGCGAGAGATCGGCGGTGAATGCACCGAGGGTGAGGCCGGGCGGGAGCTGATCGAGGTCCACTTCGTTGACGCGCCGATTGAAGGCAAGGATGTCACGAATCATCGCCCAGTGCGATGGATCGACAAGAGCTCTCGGATCGACGAACATTCCCCGCGCCGAGCCCTCGTATTCGCCGGCCGGTCCGCGCACGGAGAACGACATATCGGAGGGCTCGGTCGCCACATGCAGGTCTGCAAAGAGCTTCGTCAACAGCGGGTAGGTGGATTCGTTGTAGACGATGAACCCGGTATCAACCGGAACTGATTCATCCGTAGATAGGGCGACATCCACCGTGTGGGTGTGGCCACCTACCCAATCGTTGGCTTCAAACAAGGTGAGATCCACGGCGTCACGAAGACGATGGGCGGCGCCGAGACCGGCTATTCCTGTTCCAATAATCGCTATGCGCACGTGCACCTCCTTCCCTATTCGAAGCCGCCCGGGGTTTGGATGTCAAACTTCCCTGCCAAACTGCACGTATGGTCAGGAAGGAAACCAACGTCGAGGTAGCAGGCGAATCGGTTCGCATTTCCTCTCCGGACAAGACCATGTACCCGCAACAGGGCTGGACGAAACTCGACGTGGTCGAGCACTTCGTTGCCTGCTCTGACGGCGCCCTCGGTGGCGTGTTCGGCAGACCTTGCCTCCTCAAACGTTGGCCGAACGGAGTCGAACAGGAGCCGTTCTTTCAGAAGAGGGCCCCAGCTTCAGCAGGGGAACGTGTCGCCATTGCTTATCCCTCAGGACGGACGGCCGGGTGGTTCGTCCCGAGGTCTCCTGCCGACGTCGTATGGATGGCGCAGATGAATTGTGTGGATCTCAATCCGTGGAGCTCTCGGGTGGAGCATCTCGAACAACCTGACGAACTGCGAATCGATCTCGATCCAACGCCTCAAGCCACGTTTGTTGATGTTCGGGACGTTGCGCTGGCCGTCCGGCCCGTACTCGAGCAGCACGATCTGATCGGATGGCCCAAAACGTCCGGATCCAGGGGATTTCACATCTACGTGCGAATCAAGCCCGAATGGGGATTCCGGCAGGTTCGTCGAGCCGCTCTGGCCCTGGCCCGGGCCGTGGAAGCCGAGGTTCCCGACATCGCGACCTCGGAGTGGTGGAAGGAGGATCGCCATGGTGTCTTCATCGACTACAACCAGAACGCCCGCGACCACACAATTGCTTCGGCCTACTCGGTACGGCCCACGGGCCTGGTTTCTGCACCGGTCTCCTGGGACGAGGTTCCCGACATCGAGCCACAGGATTTTCCGATGGCCGGTTTTGCCGACCGTTACGAACGGTTGGGCGACCTCATGGAGGCGATGGACGAGACCAGCGGAGACATCACGTCCCTCCTAGACCTGGCAGACCAGCAGGACGGCGGCGTAGAAATCAAGGAGTACGAACCCCCGTCGGAAGTCCGCCTCCAATCCCGCGAGGAACTACGCAAC
>JABDOU010000296.1 GCA_013043085.1 Acidimicrobiia bacterium | reverse complement strand
TGTTGACGAGAGCGAGAAAATCCGGCTTGAGGCCGGTAAACGACATCAGGGCGTGAATATGGTCGACCAGTGACATCGACATCGTTTCTCCGTCCTGGGTAATCAGGTTTGCTACATAGACCAGCTGTGCGTCGCTGCGGTTGAGCGCTTCGGCCAGGCCAGGCACAATGAGCGCTGCGATGAGAGAAGTGAACAAACTCCCGGGTCCGACAATGATTTGATCGGCGTCAGCGATCGCGTCGAGTACCGGTGGATTTAGCGCGACATCATCCGGCTTGACAGCAATGGACTGAACCGTCCCCCTGGTACGACTTATCAGAGCCTGGCCGACCACGTTCTGTCCATCGATCTCGGCCTCGAGAATGAGTGCTTGCAACGACACCGGCAAGACGGTGCCGAGCGCGCCCAACGCTTCGCCTGCGATCTGGAGACCAGTATGGAAGTCGCCGAAGATGTCCGCCATTGCTGCGAGGATGAGGTTGCCCAAGCTATGACCGTCGACATCTGATCCACCAAAGCGGTAGTCGAAGAGCTCGCCGAGCAGGGTCGGCTCCGAGCTGAGAGCCAGCAGGCACCTGCGGAGATCCCCGGGGGGAAGGATGTCGAGTCCGTCAATGAGACGTCCTGAACTTCCACCGTCATCGGCCACGGTGACGACCGCCGAGATCTGAGACGCATAGCGCTGGATGCCCACCAGCGCCTGCGACAATCCGTGGCCTCCACCGATCGCGACCACGCTGGGACCGTCAGGACTCAAGGTCATCAACTCTTCTAGTTCGGTCAAGAGTTCGTTCATATGTCGCGGTGCTGAACGATCACGTCCACGTCCTCGCCCAATTGTTGACCCAGATATTCAGCGATCGCGACCGACCGGTGTCGACCGCCCGTACAGCCGATCCCGATGGACACGTATGACTTGCCTTCGGCGCGGTAGCGGGGCAGGAGAAAGTTGATGAGCCCGACGGTGCGCTCGAGAAACTCGCTCGCGTCGGCAGACGACAATACGTAGTTGGATACCGCATGGTCCCGGCCCGTCAAAGGACGTAGTTGCGGCTCCCAATGCGGGTTTGCGAGAAATCGCACATCGAGAACCATGTCGGCGTCCCGGGGTGCGCCATGTTTGAAGCCGAACGATGTGATAGAGACATTGAGGGCGCTGCCGCCGTGCTCCTCGGCAAACACGCTCGAGAGACGCTCTCGCAGTTCGTGCACGTTCAGATTCGAGGTGTCAATGAGGACATCGGCCGAACCCCGCAGTTCAGAAAGAGCATCGCGTTCGAGCGCGATCGACTCCGCCAGCGTCGCTCCCGATACCGGGTGTGGCCTTCTGGTTTCGTTGAAGCGCCTGACAAGAACGTCATTGTCTGCGTCGAGAAACACCACGCCAGAGCGGACTCCATATTTGTCGAGCCGATCGATTTGATCGCGAAGCTCACTGAACGCATGTACTCCGGTTCTGCTGTCTACGGCCATCGCGATTTTGGTTCGCGAGATTTCAGCAAGTTGATTCGCATCGAGCACACGCGAAATCAGGCGAGGTGGGAGATTGTCTATTACGAAAAAACCGAGGTCCTCGAGAACATTGCAGGCCGTCGAACGACCCGCTCCGGCCATGCCCGTCACGATCACAACAAAAGGTGCATCGGACACAGGCACGAATTCCATGGTCGTGTCTGTCGGATCTGGTCGCTCCCCCGGACTTGGTTCCATACTGCTCCGTTTGATTGCTATCGCTCGGCCATGCGCCACGGGTACGCGGGCTAATGGAGTGCAGCGTACAAGTTTATGGCTACGTTCTGCGGGACCACTTCAGCCAACTCCTCGAGCGGCGCCTCTCGCATCTTCTTCACCGATTTGAACCTTCGCACCAGTGCTTGTTTGCGGCTCGGCCCGACGCCAGGCACCTCATCGAGAATGGAATCCACCATGCTTTTTCCCCGAATCTTGCGGTGGTACGTGATCGCGAATCGGTGCGCCTCATCTCTGATCCTCTGCAAGAGGTAGAGCGCATCCTCGCCCCGCGGGATGCGAACCGGCTCTGCCCTACCGGGCAGGTAGACCTCTTCCATGCGCTTCGCCAGACCTGCGATCGGTATGTCGATGCCCAATGACCCAAGCGCTTTGACCGCGCTCGACACCTGGCCTTGTCCACCGTCAACGAGAACCAGTGATGGCGGATAGGCGAACCGCCCCCGTTCTTCGATCGGTAGATTCAGCTCTTCGAGGTACCGACTGAATCGCCTGTGCAACACTTCCTCCATCGAGGCGAAATCGTCCTGACCTTCCACCGTCTTTATCCGGAAATGCCGATAATCGCTCGTACGCGGCAGCCCATCCTCGAGTACGACCATCGAACCCACCGTACTGGTGCCTTGGACAGTTGAGATGTCATAGCATTCGATCCGCAGCGGGGCCTCGGGAAGATCGAGATGCTCCTGAAGGCTTCTCAAGGCCCGGGCACGCGCATTGTGATCCGATTGACGACGCAGGCGGTGCCGGGCAAATTCTTCTCTGGCGTTGGCCTGAGCCGTTTCCATGAGCCGGGCTTTGGCGCCGCGGGCCGGAACCCGGATGGTGACGTTCGAGGATCGACGTCCAGTCAGCCATCGCTCCCACACCCGGGCGTCCGGTGGCAATTCCTGAACCAGCACGACGGGTGGCGGCGGGTCGGAACCATACAGCTGGGCAATCATCCGCGTGATCAGTTCCGGAGTGGTCACGTCTTCGACCTTGTCGATGATCGTCGCAATCCGACCAACGACTCGTCCGTTGCGAACATGCATCACAGCCAGAGCGGCCTCGAGGTCATCGTCGTGAAGCGCGATGAGGTCGAAGTCTTCACGCTGGTTCGAGACCATTTCCTGAACTCCTGACGCACGCTCCAGGGCAGTCAGCTGGTCCCGAAAACGCGCAGCTTGTTCGTACAGGAGGTCGTCTGCGGCTTCCTCCATGCTCTCGCGCAACTCCTCGATAACGTCTGACTGATCCCCCTGCAGAAATTCTGCGAGACCATCGACGTATGTCGCGTATGCCTCTGGCGTCACTTCCCCAACACACGGTCCGCTACAGCGTTCGATGTGAAAGAGCAAGCAAGGCCGTCCCGCCTGTTCGTGACGCCGAAACTTGGCATTGGAACACGTTCTCACGGGGAAGGTTCGAACAAGGAGATCCAGCGTCTGCCGGATGGCATAGGCGCGGGCGTATGGCCCAAAATATTGCGTGCCTTTTCGCTTCTTGCCGCGCATGACGACAGCCCTCGGCCACTCCTCGGATCGAGTGAGCGCCAGGTATGGAAAACTCTTGTCGTCCTTGAGACGGATGTTGAACCGCGGCTGTTCCTTCTGGATCAGGTTGTACTCCAGCATGATCGCCTCTTCTTCGGAGCTGGCGACGATCCAATCCACCGATTCTGATGCCTCCACCATGGCTCTGGTACGGGGTGCCAGTCCGGTCCGGAAATAGGAAGAGAGACGCTTTCTCACGGATTTGGCTTTGCCGACGTACATGACGGCACCATGCCGGTCGCGAAAGACGTAAACCCCTGCGAGGTCGGGGATCTCAGACGGCGAAGGCCAATCATCCATAGCGATCGCTTCTCGTAACCTGGTCAGTCATCATCGGTCCTCGAATGTAGCGCGCCAACCCGCCAGCGGATCCCCATGAGACGCGGTATGTGCCGCTGCAAACCGAGGAGCGGGATTCGTTCGATGGACGTTGCAGGTGGTCCTTGCTCGTGGAGTATCTCCATCGAAAGACCCGCCGATGCGGCCTCCGACAAAAGGACGCCGACGGACCGATGGAAGAATCTGAGCTGTTTGTCGGCAACCGGCTCATCGTGCCAACCGGTCGACAGATATTGTCCGACGCGCCAGAGAACTTCACCATCGATGGGATCGACGACAGGAGCAGAGCCTGGAGATGTCGACCACGGATGATTCAGCACCACGACAAACGCACCTCCCGAGCGGACGACCCGCACGACTTCGGTGAACAATTCAGCCAGCGCCGGGAGGTGTTCAAGAACCAGGACTGCATACGCGATGTCAAAGCCGTCGGTTGGGAGCTCCGAAAGCGAAGGCAGCTCGCCCTCAACGACGTCTCCGAAGTGAGCTGCGTCGGCCAGTAACTCGCGCGAGCTGTCGATTCCAACTACTCGAGAAGCCTGGCCCTTCACCAGTTCCATGACCCGGCCGGTTCCACAGCCGATGTCCAGGACTTCGAGGTCCTCGACATCGCCGACGACCTTCCAGAAAAGCGGATCCACCTCGTCGACGTAGGCCGGATCCGTGGTCAGCTCGCCACGCCACCACTCGGCGAGATCATCCCACATCCGTCACCCTGGCAGGATGTCGCGCAAGAACTTGCCCGTATAGCTTTCTGCGACCGCTGCTACTTCCTCAGGGGTCCCGGCTGCAACAATCCGTCCGCCCCCTTCGCCCCCCTCTGGCCCAAGATCAATCACGTGATCCACTGTTTTGATCACATCGAGATTGTGTTCGATGACAACGACGGTATTGCCGTTGTCAACGAGTCGCTGCAACACGGACAGCAGTCGGTTTACATCCTCAAAGTGGAGACCGGTCGTCGGTTCATCCAGAATGTAGAACGTGCGGCCGGTAGCTCTGCGGCCCAGCTCGGCAGCCAGCTTGACTCGCTGAGCTTCCCCACCGGACAGCGTGGGTGCCGGTTGGCCCAGCCGAACATATCCGAGCCCGACGTCGTCGAGCGTCTGGAGGATTCTGGCGATACTCGGCTGGTTGGTGAAGAACTCGAGCGCCTCGGAGACTGGCATTGCCAGCACATCTGCAATCGACTTGCCCTTCCAGAGGATCTCGAGGGTGTCACGGTTGTATCTCGCACCCTTGCAAACCTCACAGGGGATGTACACATCAGGGAGAAAATGCATCTCGATCTTGAGTGTTCCGTCACCTTTACAGTGTTCGCACCGACCACCTTTTACGTTGAAACTGAAACGTCCTGGTTTGTACCCGCGTGCTTTGGCCTCGGGACTGGAGGCGAAAAGCGTTCGAATCCGGTCAAAGAGCTTGGTATAGGTTGCGGCGTTCGATCGGGGGGTACGGCCGATTGGGCTCTGGTCGATGTTGATGACCTTGTCGATCTGGTTGGTCCCGTTGATACGCTTGTGGCGTCCAGGCATGGTCCGCGATTTATACAGACTCTGTTGCAATCCTCGCCAAACGACTTGCTGGACGAGAGAGCTCTTGCCCGAGCCCGACACGCCGGTGACCGCAATGAATAAGCCAAGCGGAAAGTCGGCGTCGATCTCCTGAAGGTTGTTTTCGAAGGCACCAATGACTTTGATCGATTTGCCCTTCTGGGGGGCGCGCCGCACCAGCGGAACCTGGATCGTCCGTTTGCCGGACAAATAGTCACCGGTCACCGAATCCTTGGCCTTGATGATGTCGGCTACCGTGCCCTCGGCAACGATTTCACCCCCGTGCTCGCCTGCACCCGGCCCGATGTCCACGATGTGATCCGAGACCCGAATCGTGTCTTCGTCGTGCTCGACAACGATCACGGTATTGCCGAGATCGCGCAACCTGAGCAACGTTTCGATGAGCCGCTGGTTATCGCGCTGGTGAAGTCCGATCGAGGGCTCATCGAGGATGTAGAGAACTCCCACGAGCCCCGAGCCGATCTGAGTTGCAAGTCGGATGCGCTGAGCTTCTCCTCCCGCAAGGGTTGCAGCACCTCGTGACAGGGACAGATAGTCCAGTCCAACATCGAGCAGGAACTGGAGTCTGGCTCGGATCTCGCGAAGAATGAGGTCGGCGATCTTGGCTTCGCGCTCGTCGAGTTGGATCGTTGCAAAGTAGTCGGCGGCTCGATGCAGCGGCAGGTCCGAGATCTTGTGAAGTGGTTCACCTGCCACCGTGACGGCGCGTGCAAACTCATTGAGCCTCGCCCCCTCGCAGGTTGCGCACGGAACCTCTCGCATGAACTGCTGGTAGTAGTCGCGCTGGCTATCGGAGTCAGTCTCCTTGTGCAGCCGTTCCACGAAGGTGACAACACCCTCATAGACCGTGGTATATCGACGTAACCGATTCCAACGATTCCGATACTCAACATTGACAGGCTTATCCGCCAGCCCGTACAGCATGACGTCGCGCTGCTTCTTGCTGAGCTTCTTCCACGGCTTCGAGGTGTCGATACCAACCGACTCGGCAGCGGCTTCCAAGACGCGTTTGTAGTAGCGGTCGCTGTTTCCCGCCCATACGGCGATAGCGCCATCGTCCAGCGAACGATCGGTGTCTGGAATGATCAGGTCGGGGTCGACCTGGAACCGCGTGCCGAGACCAGAACAAGCCGGACACGCCCCGTAAGGACTGTTGAACGAGAAATTGCGCGGCTGCAACTCATCAAAGGAAAGCCCGTCAACTTCGCAGGCCAGGTGCTGGCTGAACGTGAGCGTATCGCCATCGACGATCTCAACCATGGCCACCCCTTCTGCCAAACCGAGTGCGGTCTCGAGGGAATCGGTCAGGCGGCGATTGATACCCGGTTTTGCGACGAGACGATCGACGACAACCTCGACGTCGTGTTGGTAATAACGGTCCAACTTGATGTCGCTCGTGACGTCGACGACCTCCCCGTCGACTCGTGCCCGGCTGAAACCCTGTTTGGCAAGATCACGGAAGAGATTCTCAAACTCCCCTTTACGGCTGCGAACGATCGGTGCCAGGATCTGAAACCGGGTTCCTTCTTCAAGTTCGGCGACCTGATCGACGATCTGCTGTGGAGTCTGGCGCTTGACAACTCGACCGCACTTAGGACAGTGCGGGACACCGATGCGTGCATACAGCAAACGCAGGTAATCATGGATCTCGGTGACGGTGCCAACCGTCGATCTCGGGTTGCGACTGGCGGTCTTCTGGTCGATCGAGATCGCAGGCGACAGGCCTTCGATGAACTCGACGTCTGGTTTTTCCATCTGGCCGAGAAACTGGCGGGCGTATGCGGAGAGGCTCTCGACGTAGCGACGCTGACCCTCCGCGTAGATCGTGTCGAACGCAAGACTCGACTTGCCGGAACCTGACAGCCCGGTGAAAACGATGAGCTTGTCGCGAGGTAATTCGAGCGCGAGGTTCTTGAGATTGTGCTCTTTGGCTCCCCGTATAACGATGCTCTGGTCAGCGCGACCCATCAGATGTCCATTCGTGAGTTAACTCTGCGCCGTGGCCCGGATTCGTTCGCGAACATCGCATCTCACATCGGTCAACGATGATCCTCGATGATTCTTCGCGTGCGGCGTCCCGCTGCAGATCCAGGGCCCCTCGACCCCTCGGTCGTCGGGATTCTATGTCACAACGGCTGGTGAGGCGGATCCTCATCCCGTCGCCGCCACCATTTCGCGTAGTTCTCGCTTCAGATCGTCTACCTCGTCCCGGATTCGGGCTGCATACTCGAATCGGAGTTCGCGGGCCGCCTCGTGCATCTCGTCTTCGAGGCTTTGGATCAGCCGACGAAGATCATCTGCCGGCAACTCCAGAGGCTCACGCTCTTCTCGACGTCGCCTCTCGACCGAATCTCCCGATCCGACGAGCTCGAGGATATCGGATATGTTCTTCCGAACCGAGACCGGGTCTATGCCGTGCTCCTGGTTGTAGGCCTCCTGGGTGGCACGCCTCCGATTCGTTTCGTTGATCGCGTATTGCATGGAGTCTGTGACTTTGTCGGCGTACATCACCACCTGACCGTTGACATTGCGTGCGGCACGACCGATGGTCTGGATGAGGCTGGTAGAGGATCGAAGGAAGCCTTCTTTGTCTGCATCGAGAATCGCAACCAGTGAAACCTCCGGGAGATCGAGGCCCTCCCGTAGCAGATTGATTCCAACGAGGACATCGAACTCCCCGATACGCAAT
>JABDOU010000289.1 GCA_013043085.1 Acidimicrobiia bacterium | reverse complement strand
CTCTCGAGGCCTCGAATGCCATGACCGATCGACCTGCCACCTCATACGATTCCCCAGCCTCTCTACCCGAGCTTCCCTGACCGATGACCACCACCTCGGTGTGAACGGTTATCAGCTCCACCGTTGATGACAGACGCGCGTCCGGAAGCGGGGGATCTCCATCTGCGGGATGCGGCCACACGTCCAGGCCGGTGTTTGCAGGGGTTTGACAGGCCCGCACATAGGCAATGCCGTCCACTATGCATAGACAGAACGGACAATCTCCGCTGAGACATAGCGTCCCTCCCGCCGAAGGTCGTTCGCCCGCTCTGAGAAGTGCTACGAGAACGGAGTCTGAACCGGAGTATTCGACCGCACGATCCTCGTACATGAATGTGGTGACATCAGAGCCCATGTGGCCGCAGGCTACAACGGTCCCCGGTGCCATGGCCATAGGCTCACCCGCCATGGACGCAACCGGAACCGACAATGGAGACATGTATATCGACCACCTGCCGAAGGTCGAGCTGCACCTACATCTCGAAGGATCCCTGCGACCAGCGACCATGACGCGACTGGCACGCAGAAATGGCCGCGATCTGGGATCGACCGACGAACTGGCGGCCCGATACGACTTTGAGAGCTTTGACGATTTTCTTCAGCTCTTCTTGCAGGGACTGGAGGTGCTGCGCACCGGGGAAGATTTTGCAGACGCGACGGACGCGTTGGCCGAGGAGCTCGCCGATCAACAGGTGAGATACGCCGAGGTCACAACGACGCCGTTCAACCACGACCGGAGAGGCATCGTGATTGACGACTACGTTGAGGGACTGAATGAGGGCAGGCGCAGAGCTGCTCAACGGGGCGTTGCGATCACGTGGATCTGCGACATCCCCCGTGAACTGGAGCCGCCCGGGTCACATTTCACCGTCGATTTGATTACCGGCCCACGCGCTCCGGCGGGAGTCGTTGGCCTCGGCCTCGGGGGACCTGAGCCGGGTTTCCCGGCACATCTCTTCACATCGTCCTTTTCGAAGGCGAGGGCGGCGGGCCTGGCGTCGCTGCCGCACGCCGGCGAAACCGAAGGGCCAGAAAGCATCTGGGACGCGATCCGATCACTGGGTGCAAACCGTATCGGGCACGGCACGCGATCGGTCGAAGACGCTGTGTTGCTCGGGTACCTGGCCGAAAACGACATAGACCTCGAGGTTTGCCTGTCCTCCAATCAGGCTACCGGGGTGATCGCAAGTATCGAGGAGCATCCGCTTCAGCGCATGATGGGTGCCGGCATCTTGATTTCCGTCAACACCGACGATCCCGCCTACTTCGGCACAACCCTCAATCGCGAGTTGAGGCTCGCACGCGACGTCCATCAGGTAGGAATCGAGAGATTGAAACAGGTACAGAAGGATGCCCTTGCCGCATCGTATGCATCACCAGCCGATAAGGCAAGAATCCGCGAAGAACTCGACCACTACGACGGGCCTACGCCGTGACGAGCTCCGACGTGGCAGAGGATGGAGTCTCTCTGCGTTTCGTGAGTCGATTGAACAGGTAGAGGAACGGATACGTGAAGACGGCCGGAGCAACGAGCCAGAGCGGACGGGTCACCCACCACTCGAAGCTTGCTTCGGCAGGCGGCAAATAGCCAAAAACGAGGAAGATCACGGCGATCGCGGCAGCCATCCCCGTGCCGTGCATCAGATAGAGCGGGAGCGAGTTCTCGTTGACCCAGGCGAAGAGCCTACGCCAACGCTCATCGGTTTCGAGCCGGGCTGTGACCCGGTCCTTTAGCAAAATGACGATTCCCACTTGCAGAATGATCAGGGCGACAATTGCCAACGTCGGAGGACCCATGTTGGAGAATCGATCCTCTGGCACACCAACGACCGACCTCGGGTAGAAGCCCATGTTCGTGAGTGCGATCAGCGCGAACAATCCGCCCCATAGGAACATCCACCCGACCCGCCGCGGTGCCGCCACGAAGCGGTCGTAAAAGAAGCCGAGCTGGTGAGCAAGCCCCCAGATGACGATGAAGTTGAGCCATGCCGCCCACCCTTGAGCCTGCGTGAACCGGAGAACATCGAATACTGCGGCCAGCCCGACAAGCCAAACGATCACCAGCTCTCCCCACTTCCAATGAGCCCGAATCGCGAGCGGAGCGAGAGCCACGAGCAGCAGATAGACAATCAAGAACCAGAGCGGTGACAACACGAGGATTACGGCCGACCACGTCCATGCAGGGTCGATGGTGGCTTCGATCACGAAGCCTGCGCCGACCCAGAGGCCGATGAGTAGGAGGGCCGGGGGAAGCAGGCGCATGACCCGCTTGTGAAGAAACTTGCGCGAAGTCCCCTTCTGGTATTGGTCAAACGCCAACCGATGGGTATATCCCCCGACAAAGAAGAAGACAGGCATGACCTGAAGGAGCCAGGTTACGGCCCACATCCCCTGTGTTGTCCCGATCGGACTGTTCGGTGATACCGAGGTGGGGGTTATTTGGAGGATGGTGAATCCCCAGTGCCAGATCACCACGACAACCAGGGAAAGCGCCCGCAAGAAGTCGATATAGGGGTCGCGCCTGGTGGTCATAGATCTCTCGAGATTGTATCGACGACACTCGATGGGAGCCGGAGGGAATCCTGTGAGTATCCGACCGGGGCTAACGTGTTTCGATGCTCGAATACGACGACATCGACGAACACGAACGTCAGTATTCGCCGAGCTCCATCGTCCCTGACGCCGCCGAGCTCATCGGACGCTACCGGTCCGGGAGCGCTGCCGTCAGGTCCGCCAGAGCGTTTGAGACCGTTGCGTACGGACCTGACATGGAGCAGTACGTCGATATCTTCTGGGGAGCTTCGTCGCGTGCACACGTATTTATCCATGGTGGATATTGGCAAGAGCTGTCAGGAGCGAGCTCCTCATTTCTGGCGCCCTCATTCTGTGAACGTGGTACCAGTTACGTAGGTGTCGGGTATCGGCTCGCTCCACGGGCAAGCGTTGAAGAGATCCTTGCCGACATAGACCTGGCGTTACGTGTGATCCGGCAGCGGGTTGTCTCGGAGCGGGGGGATTGCCAGATCGTGCTTTCGGGCTCGTCAGCCGGAGCGCATCTGGCGGCCATGACTGCGCGATCGCATCGGCTCGCCGGACTCGTGTTGATATCGGGCATTTATGACATTGTGCCTCTCATCCGAACGTACGTAAACGACGCATTGTCGCTTGATCACGACCGGGCGGCTCGGTTGAGCCCCCTTCGGCTTCCGCCTCCTGCAACGACGAACCCGACCGTGATTGCCTTCGGTGAGCTCGAAACAGATGCCTTCAAGCAACAGAGCGAAGCTTTCGCGTCGCATTGGAACTTGCCCCCGCCGCTGGAGATAGCGGGACGCAATCATTTCGACGTCGTGCATGATCTGGCAGACGTTTCTACGATCCTTGGGCGGGCTGCGCTAGCAATGGAGGATCATGGAGTTTGAAGCGGATGCCGGATTCGCTGAGCATCTCGACGCAATCGACACGCTGTCAGAGTTTCGGGATCGGTTCATCGTTCCGTCCGTCGATGGTGAGTCCGTGGTATATCTGGTTGGGAACTCGCTGGGACTTCAGCCGCGTACAGCGCCGCAGATCCTGAACGAGGAGATGAAGTTGTGGGCGGAAAAGGGAGTGGCCGGCCATTTCGACCAGCGTCGCCCGTGGGTCGACTATCACACTCAACCTGGTGTGTCTATGGCACGCCTCGTCGGCGCGCAACCGGCGGAGGTTGTCGTGATGAACACGCTGACGATCAACCTGCACCTGCTCATGATCAGCTTTTATCAAC
>JABDOU010000257.1 GCA_013043085.1 Acidimicrobiia bacterium | reverse complement strand
GAGCAGCACCGTTCGTACAACGGATTTCACGCCTTCTTCAGAAAACCGGAATGGCTCGGCACGCAGCACCGGGGAATCGATGAGATACGCCCGGATGGCGTCGGCGCCAAACGAGTCGAGAACGTCTTCTGGATCGGGGTAGTTCTTCAGGCGTTTTGACATCTTGCGTCCGTCTTCGGCCAATATCATTCCGTTTACGATGACGTTGTTGAACGGCAGATCATCGAAGAGCGCAGACGCCAGCACGACGAGCGTGTAGAACCAACCGCGGGTTTGGTCGAGACCCTCGGCGATGAAATCAGCCGGAAAGCCTGCCTCGAAACGCTCGCGATTCTCGAATGGATAGTGCAGTTGCGCATACGGCATCGAACCCGACTCGAACCAGCAGTCGAGGACTTCGGGAACCCTGGTCATGGTGCCGCCGTTGCAGTCCGGGCACGGGAATGTGATCTCGTCGACGATGTGTTTGTGCAGATCGTCGGGATATACGCCGGATAGGTCGCGAAGTTCGTCGCGGCTACCGACACAAATCTGGTGATTGCAGTCTGAGCATTCCCATACCGGAATGCAGGACCCCCAATATCGATTACGGCTGATTGCCCAATCCCGCGCTCCTTCCAACCAGTTTCCGAAACGCTTGGAGCCAACGTGCTCGGGTACCCAATGAATCTGGCTGTTCAGCTCAACCATCCGGTCGCGGAAGCTCTCCACGCCGACAAACCAGGTTGGTATGGCTTTGTAGATGAGCGGCGTATCGGTCCGATAGCAGAACGGGTAGCTGTGAACCGTCCGCTCGTTCTTGACGAGTGCGCCGCGCTCCTTCAAGAGCCCAACGATGACGGGATCCGCGTCCTTTACGTTCATATCCTGGATTTCGCGGATTGAACCGTCGAAGCGGGCTTCCCAATCGATCGGGTCCACGATTGCCGTTATGCCGGCTGCCTGCAAAGCATCGAAGTCCGCTTCGCCGTACGCGGGAGCCGAATGTACGAGACCGGTACCTTCATCGGTTGTCACGTCGACGCCCGCAATCACCACGAAGGCCCCGTTTGCTCGTTCGTCTGCAAAATGGTCGAACGGAGGGTCATATGAAGCGCCGATGAGTGCGGCCCCGGATGCAACAACCACCGTGGATGCCGTTTCGTCAAACACCGATTCGACCAGCTGCGTCGCCACCCAATAGCGCTCACCATCTACCTCGACCGCGCCATATTCGATGTCGGGCCCGACCGTGATTGCCAGGTTGGCCGGAATCGTCCAGGGAGTGGTGGTCCATGCCAGCAGCCAGTCGCCTTCACAGAGGGGTCCGTGATCGGCTCGCACCCTGAACCTGACCGTTATGGATGGATCGTCCACATCCCTGTAGCCGCCAAGGTTCAGCTCGAAATTTGAAAGCGGGGTCGCGGCGCCGTAGGAATACGGCAAAACCTTGAAGTCGCGGTATACGAGTTCCTTTTCCCACAGTTGCTTAAACACCCACCACACCGTTTCCATGAAGTCCACGTCCATGGTTTTGTAGTCGTTGTCGAAGTCGACCCACCGCCCGATGCGCCGCGTGATCGTCTCCCACTCCTCAGTCGTCACATTGACGAGCGCCCGACATGCCTCGTTGAAGTTGTCGACGCCGAATTCGTGAATCTGGCGCGGCCCCGAAATGCCGAGTTCCCGCTCGACCTCCATCTCGACCGGGAGGCCGTGGGTATCCCATCCGAATCGTCGTTCGACCCGATAGCCCTGCATGGTCCAGAAGCGAGGGATGATGTCCTTGATGATGCCGGCCAACAGGTGTCCGTAGTGCATACTCCCACTTGCGAACGGGGGACCGTCGTAGAAGGTGTACAGATGGTCTTTTGGGCGCTGTTCGACGGATTGGACAAATGCGTCGAGCCGATCCCACAGACCGAGCACACGACTGTCGAGCCGGGTGAAGTCAACGGTCGGGGGGATACGGTTGAAGCCTGTCATAAGAGGCCTGAAGGCTAGCCCGGGGCGAGTATTCGCCCGATTACCGGCACGACGTGCTAAGTTGCCCGCCAACTCATAGGCCCGCCACCTGTCAGGAACTCCACATGGCTCGAAAGCTTTCAAAATCGACCGTCAACAGATTTGAGAAGCGGCTGGCCGAGGAGCGCGAGCGGCTCGAGCATCTCCTCAAGGAATTGGCGGAGGCGCGTGAGGAAGCGAAGGCATCGGAATCGGCTTCCGAGCGCAATCCATCCGCCGACTCGGTTGAGGGCGGAACCATGGCCTTCGAATACGAAAAAGAGCTGTCGATTGCCGCGAATACCGAGGACTTGCTCCGGAAGGTCAATAACGCCGAGGAGCGTATCAAGCAGAACAGCTACGGAATTTGTGAAAGCTGTGGTGAGTCCATACCCGTCGCACGTCTCGAAGCGCTTCCCTATGCGACCCTGTGCGTATCGTGCGCCAGCCGCCGCTGACACGCATATCGACTGCAGCCATTGCGATTGCAATCGTCATGGCGGATCAGCTCACGAAGGCCTGGGCACAACGCGCGCTCGCAGATGGATCCATTGAAATCATCGAAGGCTTCCTCACCTTCAGGTTGACGTTCAACTCGGGCGCAGCCTTCTCGAGTTTTGTGGGTCTGGGATCTGTGATCGCCTTTCTGGCTGTCGGCATATCAGTATTTCTGTGGGTGGCGGCCGCCCGATCGGAACGATCGGGCGAGTGGATTGTGTTCGCACTGATCATCGGTGGTGCCATGGGCAATGCAATCGATCGGTTTCTGCGCGGCGAGGGCCTGGCAGACGGCTCGGTCGTCGACTTCATCGACGTGGGGTTCATTCCAGTGTTCAATATTGCTGATTCCGCAATAACGGTCGGTGTTGTGCTCGCATTGTTCCTGTCGTTTCTTCCAGGGGCGAAACCACAGTCACCCGATCATGAGACCAATGACGCCCCGACAGCAGTTTGAGGTAACCGCGGAACTGGAAGGTGAACGGGCTGATCTCATCGTGTCGCGCCTTGCGGGAGTAACGAGGTCCGTTGTGTCGAATCTCTTTGCCGGCCAAGGGGTTGGTCGCGTCGACGGGTTACCGGTGCGACGCTCAGACCGGCTCGAGCAGGGGGATCAGCTGTGGGTGGAGATTCCTGAACCACCCCCGGGCCTGATTCCTGTTCCGATGGACATTCGGGTGCTGTTTGAGGACCGGGACATAGCGGTGATTGACAAGCCGTCCGGGCTTGTCACCCATCCCGGTTCAGGGACCACTGCGCCAACGTTGGCAGCCGGAGTGCTGGCGGCATGGCCCGACATAGAAGGCGTCGGGGCACCGCAGCGGTGGGGCCTCGTGCATCGACTCGACAAGGACACATCGGGTGCTCTGCTGATAGCGAAGACACAGGTTGCCTTTGAGATGCTGACCGATGCGATGGCAGCACGAAGGGTTGGCCGAACCTATCGCGCCGTCTGCCATGGCCTATTCGAGTTCGGCTCTGGCACCATCGACGCTCCCATTGCCCGGGACCGGAATCATCCGACGACCTTCACCGTTGATGCCACAGGCCGTCCGTCACGAACGCACTATGAGCGGATGGAACGATGGCCTTCTGAACGTCTGACCATGGCGCGGGTGACCTTGGAAACGGGTCGCACCCATCAGATCAGAGTGCATATGGCATCGATCGATCACCCGGTGGTCGGTGATGTTGCATATGGCGGACGGGGGCCGGAGGGAATCGACCCCGGACGCGTCTGGCTGCATGCCGAAACCCTTCGTTTCCCGGATCTGGACGGCACGGAGCAAGCCGTCTCGAGTTCTCTCCCGATCGAACTAAGGGAAAGTCTCGCGAAGTTGGGTTCAGGCTTGGACGGAGTCATCGGCTGATCTAGCATCGAACGACACCGTTGTAATTCTGCTGCTTCGAGGAGCACATGAGCGACTCCTTCGCGCACCTCCATGTCCACACAGAGTTTTCGATGCTCGATGGGGCTGCACGCGTAAACGACGTGGTTGCCCGGGCTGCGGAACTCGGCCAGCCTGCCGTGGCTGTGACCGATCATGGCGTCCTGTATGGCGTCGTCGATTTCTATCGCGCGGCCAAAAAGGTCGGGGTCAATCCCATCATTGGTATCGAGGCATACCTGACGCCAGGTTCGCGCTTTGATCGACCTCCGCGAAGTGAGGATGTGCGGTACCACATGACACTCCTCGCCGAGAATCAGGTTGGCTATCAGAACCTGCTGACGCTGGCATCGCGTGCCTTCCACGAGGGCTATTACTACAAGCCCCGGATAGATAAGGAACTCCTCGCCGAGCACAGTGAGGGCATCATCGCTACGTCGGGTTGTCTTGGGGGAGAGGTCGCCCAGTTGCTGGCACCCGACGCATCGGTCGAGGAGGGCAACGTACGCATCGAACGCAACTACGACGCCGCCGTCGCCGCTGCAGCCGAATATCAAGACATCTTCGGCAAGGACAATTTCTTCATCGAAGTCCAGGACCACGGAATCGATGCCCAGCATCGCATCATGGACGATCTCCGGTCTATCGCATCTACCACCGGCGCGCCCCTGCTCGCAGCAAACGACGCCCATTACACCTTCGCCGACGAAGCCGATGCTCATGACGTCCTCCTCTGTATCCAAACCGGTGCCACCAAGGATGAGCCGGGGCGATTCAAGTTCAACGGTCAGGGTTTCTACCTCAAGTCGGCCGAGGAAATGCGGACGCTGTTCCCGTCAGAGAAATTCCCGGACGCGTGCAACAACACCCTGTGGATTGCGGAACGAGCAAAAGTGGATCTCGAGTTCGGAAACATCCTGCTGCCAACATTCCCGGTTCCGGAAGGATCGACCGAGGCTACGTTTCTGCGAACCCTGGTCATGGAAGGGGCGAAAGCCCGTTACGGCGATCCCCTGAGCGACGAGGTGCTCGAACGGATCAACTACGAACTATCCGTCATCGAGGAGATGGGCTTCCCGGCCTATTTTCTGATCGTCTGGGACTTGATTCGCTATGCCAATGAACAGAAGATTCGGGTCGGCCCGGGTCGCGGAAGCGCCGCAGGTTCGATCGTCGCATATTCGCTTGGTATCACCGGGCTTGACCCTCTCGAATACGGGCTCATCTTCGAGCGGTTCCTCAACCCCGGCCGCCGGGAGATGCCCGATATCGATATGGATTTCGATGAACGGTATCGGGGCGACATGATCAAGTATTGCGCCGAGCGGTACGGGAGCGATCACGTAGCGCAGATCATCACATTTTCGACCATCAAGGGTCGACAGGCGGTACGTGATGCGGCGAGAGTGCTGGGATTTCCCTATGGCGTCGGGGATCGCGTGGCAAAGGCGATGCCCCCCGCGATTCTGGGAGTCGACGCCACCCTTGATCAATGCCTGGTGGAGCCGTTGCCGGAGGATGACGCGACAACCAAGGACCACTTCACGGCCGCTGCCGGGCTGAGAGACCTGTTGGCAGCCGACCCCGACGCCCAGCAGGTCGTCGATACCGCACGCGGCCTAGAAGGCCTTCGCAGGCAGGACTCGATTCACGCCGCTGCCGTCGTGATCTCTCCAGTCCCCCTTCCCGAAATCGTGCCCATCCAACGAAAGGGAGAAGACGGCGAGGTCGTCACCCAATATGAAATGCACGCCGTGGAGGCCCTCGGCTTGCTCAAAATGGATTTTCTCGGGCTCCGTAATCTCTCGACGATCGAACGAGCTCTCGAGCTGATTGAGGCAAGTACCGGCGAGCTGATCGACATCGACTCGATTGAGCTCAATGATCCTGCGGTCTACGACATGCTGCAAAGAGGCGAATCGATCGGCGTGTTTCAGCTCGAAGGCAACGCCATGCGATCCCTCATGCGCAACCTCAGGCCCGATCGTTTTGAAGACATTGTCGCCCTTGTTTCTCTCTATCGACCAGGACCGCTGGGCGCAGGCATGCACAACAGCTATGCAAACCGGAAAAATGGGCGCGAAGAAGTAGTTCTGCTGGACTCCGAACTCGGCGCCCTGTCTGCCGAACTGGAGCCCATTCTGGGCGACACCTACGGCATCATGGTCTATCAGGAACAGGTGATGCAGGTAGCCCAGGTGCTAGCCGGGTTCACGATGGCCGAGGCAGATCTGCTCAGGAAGGCGATGGGCAAGAAGATCCCGTCGGTCATGGCCGAGCAGGAAGAGCTCTTCACCAAGGGCGCTGTCGCCAATGGCCACCCCGAGGCGCTCGCACGACGCATTTTCGAGCTGATCGGTCACTTTGCCGGCTACGGGTTCAACAAATCTCATGCTGCTGCATATGGCCTGGTCGCCTATCAGACCGCATGGCTCAAAGCCCATTATCCGGCCGAATACATGGCCGCCCTGCTCACCTCGACCAAGAGCAACAAGGACCGAACAGCTGTGTATCTGAATGAGTGCCGCACGATGGGTGTCGAGGTGCTCGCTCCATGCGTCAACCGGTCCGAAATGGATTTCGTAGCTCGCGATGGTGCTGTTCCGTTTGGCCTATCGGCAATCCGCAATGTTGGAGAGACCGTGGTGCAAGCAATCCTCGACGCACGGGATTCCGGTCCGTTTGAAGACTTTCGAGATTTCGTCGACCGGGTTGATCTTTCTGTTCTCAACAAGAGAACGATGGAATCCCTCATCAAGTCAGGAGCCTTTGATGCGATGGGGTATGCGCGCCGGGGACTGATGATGGTGTACGAGCAGGTCCTCGACGCCACCGTATCGCGAAGGCGAGCAGAAGAGATGGGTCAGTTCAGCCTGTTCGGGGGAGCCGAATCCCTGATTGAGACAGAAGGGATCGAGGTGCCCGATCAGACGTGGGAGAAACGCACTCGCCTTTCGTTTGAGAAGGAAATGCTCGGCCTCTACGTCTCAGATCATCCTTTGCTAGGCGTAGGGGCGTCGCTGCGCAAGCACGCCAGCCATTCGCTCGGTGGACTGGACGACATGAAGAATGGCGATCAGGTTTCGGTGTCCGGCGTGGTCGGCGCGATTTCGCGGCGCTATACCCGTAAGGGCGATCCGATGGTCTTCTTCGAACTGGAAGATCTGGAGGGGTCCGTCGAGGTGATCTGTTTCCCGAAAATGGTTGCAGAGATCGGTCCCGTTATTCGTGCAGATGCCATAGTGGTGGTGCGAGGCAGACTCGATCACCGGGGCGATTCGGTCAAGGTCGTTGCGCAAGAATTGTTCGAACCCGACCTATCAGAAGAGGCAGTCGTTCGAGTACAGGTAGCTGCATCACGACTCTCAAAGAATCTCGTGGCGGACCTCAAAGGGGTGTTGGCCAATCATCCTGGTACGGCTCCCGTCTTTCTCCACATGACAGGCGACGGATCGGTTCCCAAGGTCTTGCGGCTCGGCAACGAATTCGCCGTCGAGCCGAGAAGCGCCTTGTACGCCGAGCTGAAAGAACTGTTGGGAACCCGCGCGTTGATTTGAGACATCGTCGTGGCTGACGAAGCCGTGGTAAGTCAGCGGGCCGACTCGAGCGCCGCCCATACGGGTCGTGCGAGTGACTCGAGTGCAGGGAGCTCGTTCGGTGTTGAGGCTCGCCAGGCGAGATTCACAATCGCACCGGCGTGGCTGTCGGTCCATGCATCGCGGACGTCCCGCTGGTAGCCGGCCTCAGCTCCCCATCGCTGGAGATTCTCGGCCAGCCTGGGATCTTTCACGTTGTCCTGCGGAACAACCCATGATTCCGGAAGCGAACGGTTGAACGTTACGATGGGCGTGCGCGTATTGCCGGGGGATTCGGCGACGAATCGGGCCGCTTCTGCCAAAGGGGCAGGATCTGTCGTCGTGACCAGCACCATCGACGCTTTCTCCAGGTGGTGGATGATCGACTGCGACCGCCGCGCAATCCCTTCGTAGGTGTGTCTGAGATCGAACAGAAAGTCTCCGATGTCTTCGAGCAGCTCACCTCCGAGCACGGTGTCCATGAGTCGGAGCGCCGGTTTGGCCGCCCGATCGAAGAGGGTATTTCGACCGGGTACCCGGCCTCCTGTGAGGATCCGAAGAATTCTTCCACCAACGAACGATTTCATTTGGCCGGGGGCATTGAGAAACTCGATACCGCCGTGAGACGGCGGCGTGTCCACCACCACCAGATCCCAGTGGCCCGACTCGACCTCTTCAGCCATTTCTTCTCCGGCGGCGTAGGCAGCGCCGGCCGGGAATCGGGTTGCAACTGCCTCGAAGAAAGGGTTGGTGACGAGGCGGTCAGCTACCTCCGGCGGAGCGTGCCGGTGAGCAATCGCTTCCCACGATGCCGACGCATTGAGCATGGCTGCCCAGAGCAAACTGAGCTCCGGGTTGGGGTGAGGCATGTTGTCGAGGCTTTCGAGCCCAAGTGCGGTCGCCAACCTTCTGGCAGGATCGACGGTGAGAACCAGGGATTTCTTGCCTGCCCTGGCGGCGCAAACGCCAATTCCTGCCGAGATGGTCGTCTTGCCTACTCCACCAGCCCCCGCGACCAACACGATATCGGTCATGCGACAATCTCATCTGCGAGGAGCGACGCAACGCGCGACGGATCGTGAACCCCGAAGAGGAATGGCAGCCGGTGGTGCTCAGGCAGGTACTTTCGCCAGCGGCGCTGGTTTTCATAGAGACCGCGATGAAGGAGTCCAGCGTTTCGTGCTGCAACCGACGTGACTTGCTCGAGACTCGTCTCGCTGACACCGAGTGGCTCGATCAGACGGTTCGCCCAGATCCCGGCGAGCTGAATTGGGTTTTCTTTCGCCAGTTCCGAGAGCGCCTCCAGTGTCTCGGTAACGGGTAACTCCTCGGCGAGTGTCACCATCGCAAGCGCCGTGTCGGCGGCGGCCAGGGTTTCCGTCATCGTGTCGGCCTGCCTGCGAGCGCGACCGCCGGGGATGAGGCCGGCAACGGTTCGAGGGGCTTGCAGGTAGCTCATGATCTGACCGGTTGCCGGTCCGTCGGCCACCACGAGATCCCACTCGTTGGACTGCACCTCGAACAAAACTTTTCCCATCGTGATCACATCCCTGATGCCCGGGACCGTTTCCGCCATCGCCTCGAGGCCGCGTGAAATCGGAAGAAGGGGTGCTCTGCCGCCAATTCCGAGCTGAAGTTTGAGGTATTCGTCGAGCGCCCGAGCTCGATCGATGCTCATTGCCGACAGGTTCGGCGCGATCTGCGTGGCCCTGTACTTGAGCGTCGGCCGCCCCAGGTGGACTGCGAGCCCGGCGGCGTCAGTCATGGCAATGGCCAAGACACGTTTCGATCGACGGGCTGCCGCGAT
>JABDOU010000256.1 GCA_013043085.1 Acidimicrobiia bacterium | reverse complement strand
CGACCGTATTTCCGAAGCACTCTTGGGATTGGATGCTTCCGACCAGACGACAGTCGATCAGGTGATGATCGATCTGGACGGCACCGACAACAAGGACGAGCTCGGCGCCAATGCGATCCTCGGGGTTTCGATGGCCGTTGCCAGAGCAGCCGCCGGTGCCACCGATCAGTCTCTCTACCGGTATCTGGGGGGCGATGATGCCGCTACCTTGCCGGTTCCGATGCTCAACGTTCTCAACGGGGGTGAGCACGCCGATAACTCCGTAGACATTCAGGAATTCATGGTCGTGCCCGGTGGATTTGATTCCTTCAGCGAAGCTCTCAGAGCCGGCGTCGAGATTTATCACACTCTGAAGAAGGCAATTTCGTCGCGCTCTATGTCCACTGCTTTGGGGGATGAAGGCGGATTCGCCCCTGACCTTTCAAGCAATCGGGAAGCTCTCGAGCTGCTCATGGAGGCGACCGAGACGGCCGGCTATATACCTGGCGATCAGATCGGCTTTGCGCTCGATGTTGCAGCCTCGGAGATGATCAGCGGCGACAACTACGAGTTGGCAGGCGAGAGTCGTTCTCTCTCATCCTCGGAGATGGTCGACTATCTGGCCGAACTCACCGGGGACTTTCCCATGGTGTCCATCGAGGACGGGTTGGGAGAGGCAGATTGGGCAGGCTGGAAGGAACTCACGGATCGTTTGTCATCGTCGATCCAGCTCGTCGGTGACGACCTATTTGTAACGAACAGAGCAATCCTGCAGCGGGGTGTCGACGAAGGGGTCGCCAACTCGATCTTGATCAAAGTCAATCAAATCGGATCGCTGAGCGAAACACTGCAAACGATGGATCTGGCAGAGACATCTGGCTACACGACCGTGGTGAGTCACCGGTCCGGGGAAACCGAGGACTCATTTATCGCTCATCTGGCGGTTGCCACCAACGCAGGCCAGATCAAGACCGGTGCCCCGGCGCGAGGAGAGCGAACGGCCAAGTACAACCAGTTGATCCGAATCGAGGAAGAGCTCGGCAACCGCGGTGTGTACGGAGGGTGGGATGCGCTTCGTGGGTAAACGCTGGTGGCTGATGCTCGCCATCTTCATCGTCGCCGTCGTAGCCGTAGGCCTCACGCCCATGCGCCAGATCGCCGCACAGAAGCTTCAGGTCGATGACGTTCGGGCCGAACTCGCTGCGCTCGAGGAGGAGAATCGGGTACTGGCCGATCGGGCCGCCGAGCTGCAAAGCGATGCAGGGGTCGAGAGAATCGCCAGAGAGCATTTTGGTCTGGTGCGTCCGGGCGATCGCATCTATGCCGTTGATACCGAAGGCCTGAGTCCGGCCGAAAGATCGGATCCTGAACTGATCGTGCCTCCGGCTGAGCCCAACATCTTCACAAACGTCATCGACTTCTTCACGGGCCAAGATGTCGTCGAAGGACGATGACAGCGTCGTAGCAGCGCAGCTTGATCGTGAGCTTCGCAGTTCGGTCGAGGTGGTGTCCAGATGTCATCTTGATCTGCCCGTCGTCGTCGGCGTACCTCCGATTCTCGACGACGGCACCCCGTTTCCCACGCGCTGGTGGCTGACCTGCCCCCTTTCTCGGCTGAGGATCGACCGGCTCGAATCGGCAGGCGGCGTATCGGCCATGGACCGATATCTGAAGGATCGACCGGACTGGCAAGAGCGGATGGAGCAGGCGCACGACCGCTATGCGACCGAGCGCGACAGCCTCATCGACAACGCAACCGAACCTCGTCCGTCCGGCGGCATCGCGGGGACGGCTGGCGATGGCGTTAAATGCCTCCACGCTCACTACGCAGATAGCCGTATCGGTCACGACAATCCGGTGGGCGAGTCCGTGGCTCCTTTCGTCGAGCCGCTCAACTGCACACAACCATGTGTGGTGGTCGCGGATGGAGCGGGTGTCCGTAACCCGGAATGGATTGAGCCACGGTGAATGTTGCCGCCATCGACATCGGAACCAACTCCACTCGCTTGTTGATTGCCGACGAACACGGAGCTTGGATCGATCGGCGTGCCGTTGTGACCCGCCTTGGGCAGGGTGTCGACGCAGAGGGCGCTTTCGGGATTGAACCTATGGAACGAACCTGGGCGGTGCTCACCTCGTACGCGCAGGCAGTGCAGCAACTCGACGCCCATCGTGTTCGCGCCGTGGCCACGTCGGCCGCCCGGGACGCTTCGAACAGAGACGAGTTCCTAGGCCGCGCCAAAGAGATTCTCGGAGTCGAACCCGAGGTGATATCTGGCGAAGAAGAAGCGGCTCTCGCTTTCAAAGGCGCACGAGCCGGGTTCGCAGGGGAGCCCGCGCCGTTCGCAGTTGTGGACGTCGGTGGGGGGAGCACCGAAATCGCGGTGGGTGACGCCGTGCCGACGTATGAAAAGAGTTTTGATATTGGTTCTGTGCGCGTCTCTGAGCGGCTTGCGCCCGACCGGCCTATGCCAGAAGAGCAATTTGCAGCGGCGCAATCCTGGGCCCGCGACGTGTTTGCCGACATTGATGCCCGACCGGCCTCCATCGTCGGAGTGGCAGGTACCTTCACGAGCCTGGCCGGTATTCACCTCGATCTAGACCATTACCGGCCCGACCTCATCGAAGGCACAGCCATCAGCCTCCGCGACCTGTGGCGGATGGCTCGCGAGTTGTCTGCGATGATGACAGATGCCGTCGCCGCGTTCCCGTCGGTCGATCCGGCCAGAGCGTACGTTCTGCCCGCCGGAGCAATAGTTGTCGCCGCTGCCGTCGAATCCCTCGGTGGCACCAGCGTGCTTGTATCTGAACACGACAACCTCGATGGAATTGTTATGGGTCTTCTCGCGACATGACAGGCATTCCGTTGCGGCTCTGAAGCAGCCAGGCCTCGAGCCGGCCCTTGCCCTTTACTTCGATGAGCCCGCGTGGCTCACAGACGAAGGAGTCTTTGAGCGCCTCATAGACGTCCGCGCTGATCTGGATCTCGCCGGGTATTCCATGGGACTCCAGGCGGCTTGCGGTGTTCACGGTGTCCCCCCACAGGTCGTAGGCGAACTTCCTCTGGCCGATTACACCAGCGATCAGAGGTCCGGTGTGAATACCGATCCTGAACTGAAGTTTGTGACCTTCGTATGTCGTGGTATTGGTGTGGTCACGGATGCGCAGCGCAAGATCAGCGATTGCTTCTACATGGTCGGGTCGAGAGCTTGGCACGCCGGAGGCGACCATATATTCATCTCCAACGGTCTTGATTTTCTCGAGCCCGGCGGCGCCGACGAAACCGTCTAGATCCGTGAACACACTTCCCAGGAGCGAGACAAGCCTTCGAGGAGAGAGCCCTGCCGACATCGGCGTGAAGCCAACCACATCGGCAAAGAGCACCGAAGCTTCTTCGTAATAGTCGGCGATCTCGGCGCTCTCCAGCTTGAGCCTGACGGCGATCTCTTCCGGCAGGACGTTCCGCAGAAGTCGATCAGACTGCTCCTGGAATCGATCGCGTTGGCGGACGAAGTAGGTGACAACTGCGAATGTCAGACCGCCCATCGCAAGCAGTGTGAACACGATGTCTCCGATGGGATCTGCATTGGGATAGATCGGATCAATCCACGTGGGTATCCAGGTGGCGAAGATGGTTTCGGCGACGAACACACCGAACCAGAACGCAGCTGCCCGTCGACTGATGGCGATGAGCGCTGCCAGGAACCCGATGATGCCCCACATCGCAGAAAGCCCGGAACCCAGAAGCCCTCCACGCATCACAGCTTCCAGGCCATTGGCCGTCGCGTACACGGCCAGAACCGCTGTGACGATACTGGTGAGCCGGAGCGGCCATCGGTGAATCGCCACGATCGCGAGCAAGCCCGCGGTGACTTCGGCTGCGCCGACCGCGGCCAGGAGAGAATATCCGTCCAAATATTTGAATGTGGCGTCCAACGCGATGCCAAGCGCTCCGAACCACCAAGAGCCAACCATGATTCTGCGCTTGGCCCGGTCGGTTTCTGGTTCGCCCGCGTATTCCCCGAACGAGAGGAACCGGTCAAGAATTCGCCGACCAGATGATGTCCACTCCATGGTTTCGAAAGTTAGTGACTGTGGTAATCGGCTAACTTGTTTGCGCGCCCGGGTGGCGGAATCGGTATACGCAGCGGACTTAAAATCCGCCGTTCCTCAGGGAGCATGTGGGTTCAACTCCCACCCCGGGCACATGCAAGCCATCATCATCGACAAAGACAACGACGGTTATCGGTCGCGTCTGACGACTGTGCCCGACGGCGAGCTGCCCGATGGCGACGTGACCGTCGCCATCGAATACTCAACTCTGAACTACAAGGATGCTCTCGCCATCACCGGATCGTCCCCGGTAGTGCGGACGTTTCCGATGATCCCGGGAGTCGATCTTGCCGGGACGGTGGCGGAGAGCAGCAGCCCCGACTATCTCGTCGGCGATCGAGTGCTTGTCACGGGCCACGGTCTTGGCGAGACGCACTGGGGTGGGCTGGCACAGAAGGCACGGGTGCCGTCGGATTGGCTGATCGAGATACCGAAGCCGCTTACATCGAGCCAGGCCATGGGTATCGGCACCGCCGGATTCACGGCCATGCTGTGCGTTCTTGCGCTCGAGGATGCCGGGCTTCGTCCGGGTGACGGCGAGATTGTCGTGACCGGCGCCTCGGGCGGAGTCGGCGGTGCGGCGGTGTCACTCCTCGCCGGCGCCGGTTTTGACGTTGTGGCCGCAACCGGGCGGACCGAGCAGGCTGATTATCTGACAACTCTGGGCGCTGCCGGGGTGATGGATCGCGCCGAACTCTCGGAACCCGGAAAACCCCTGGGCAAGGAACGTTGGGCAGGAGCGGTTGACACGGTCGGCAGCCACACACTCGCCAACGTTTGTGCGACCACCAGATACGGAGGCACCGTGACCGCCTGCGGCCTTGCCCAGGGTATGGATTTCCCCGCAACAGTTGCCCCCTTCATCCTGCGTGGCGTGACATTGAAGGGTATCGAAAGTGTCTACTGTCCGCCCGCTCGACGAAAGCTTGCCTGGGATCGACTTGCATCGGACTTCGAACCGGCTCACCTAGAACTGATGACCACCGAGGTCGGGCTTTCGGAAACCATAGAGCAGGCTTCAACCCTGCTGGCCGGAAACGTGCGAGGTCGCATCACGGTGGATGTCAACCGCTAGATCGTCAGGTTTAGTTCAGCATACGGTCAGCTAGGACAGTCATACTTGGCCCATGCAAGAAGGTCGGCCGGCAATCGTCTGCACATCCATCTCCAAGAACTACGAGGGTCATGCCGCCCTCGCAGATGTCAGCTTCACTGCCTACGCCGGCCATGTCACCGGACTCCTTGGACCCAATGGGGCGGGCAAGACCACGCTGATTCGCATCCTCACGACCATTCTCCAACCCTCGGCCGGGACCTTCCAGGTTGCCGGCTTCGAACCCGATCAGGCCAATGAGATCAAATCTCTGATCGGTGTGATGCCAGAAAGCGCGGGGTATCCGAAGCGAACACGAGCCATCGACCTGTTGACCTACCACGGTCGCCTCTACGGCGCCGGGCGGGAGGAAGCAACGTTCAACGCGGTTGAGATGCTTGCGGCGGTAGGTCTGTCCGATCGCCGGGCTGATCGTATCGGCACGTTTAGCCGAGGCATGCGCCAGCGCCTCGGTTTGGCCAGGGCCCTCATGAATAACCCCCGCATCGTATTTCTGGATGAGCCGACCCTCGGTCTTGACCCGGCGGGACAGCACAGCATCCTGGAGTTGATCGATGAGCTCGCCGGCTCACGAGATGTTGCAGTCCTGCTCTCGTCGCACCTTTTGGCCGAGATTCAGGGCATCTGCGACCGGGCTGTAATTCTCGATCACGGGCGGGTTGTCTTCGACGCCGAACCCACCCAGGGTTTGTCTGAAATCTTTCACAAGGTCACGACGTGAACGCGACGACCATTGTCGCCGGCGAAGAGATCTCCGGAACCTGGTTCCGTGGCTGGGGTCCATGGTTTGCCGCCGTGGTCGCAGTCGCCTTCAGTGGGATCGCCATCGCACTTGG
This sequence comes from Acidimicrobiia bacterium, assembly GCA_013043085.1. Taxonomy (GTDB): domain Bacteria; phylum Actinomycetota; class Acidimicrobiia; order Spongiisociales; family SHLN01; genus JABDOU01. The sequence goes on along the minus strand of JABDOU010000256.1, from coordinate 8,967 downwards.
CTACTCGGGCCAGCTGAACCTGCTCGATGCCCGTGAAGGGCTCGCGGTGGTGGTACGTATGTCCATAGGAGTCGGCGCTCTGCTTGTGGTTCTCTCTATGGCTGATTCGATCAGCGGAATGCGGGATCGGTCAACGCTCGAACCGTTGCTTCTGACACCTATCACAGGGAGGTCTCTTTTAGGAGGCAAGTTGCTCGCTGCCGGGAGCGGTTGGGTGGTCGTTTTCTTGATCTCCCTCCCGTATCTGTACGTGATTGGCGATGGGCTCGGCACAATTGCCCTGGCGGTCGGGCTGTCGGTGGTGTTGGGGGCGCTGCTTGCGACCACGTTCGGAGCGGGGGCAGCCGTTCTCAGCATCCGATCAAGAACCAACCTCCAGACCCTGGGTGTCGGCCTGCTCGGGCTGGCTCTGCTCGCGATACCGCTTTTGCTACCTGCCTCGGTGTTGAGGAATCCCATTGGCGAGCTGCTGGTTCGAGCCGATCCGATGTCGGCCGCTCAGCACCTGATCGGTGCACTGATTGTTGACGAAGCCACTCTGGCATCTGAGGTGTCCTGGTTCTTGAGTCCTGTACTGGCCGCACTCATCACGTCATGGCTTCTATGGAAATCGGCCCGGTTCATCGAACTCGAGCCAGGCATATGAGGACATTCTTGGTCCTCGCCGCCCCTCTCGTGCTATTGGCGATTGCGGCGCCGGCGTCAGCACAGACGGTCGACATCGCGGTTTCCCCTCTCGAGATATCAACCGAAATCGGAGCGGAGCACCTATTGGCCGTTTCCATCACAAATCGAGGCTCGGAGCCGACAGGGCCGCTCGTTGCGCATCTCGTCGTCATCGATCCGTCCGGGGGAGCCTCGGCAGACGCCGAAGATTGGACCGGAGAGTTGAACCGCCCGCTTACAAGCCTGGGCGCCGGAGAATCGATAAGCCTGGATTGGGACATAAAGCCGATCATACGAGGCGATTTCATTGCTCTCATCACAGTGGCGTCGGTCGACGATGCGTCGCTCGATCCGGCCTCCAGTCCCGCCGTCTACTTCATGGTGACCCAACCGACGCTCCTCGTTAGCGGCGCCACGGTTCCCGTGTCGATCGCAGTCCCTCTCATCATCCTCGCGATCGGCTGGTGGATGCTGCGTACAGAACGCAAACGGGTAGAGGAGCTGGTTGGCGTGTACCCGAATCCACCGGTGTCACGAGCGATAGATCGGTAGCCGTAGCACGAACTTCGCGCCGGTGGTGTAGTCCTCGTCGACGACGATCAAACCCCCATGTCGCTCTGCGATCTCGCGAGCAATGGCCAGTCCGAGGCCGGTACCACCTGCGTCCTGACTCCGGGCGTCGTCGAGGCGCGCAAACCGTTCGAAGATTCGGTCCCGCTGGTCGGCTGGGATCCCGGGGCCGTCATCGGCCACCGTCACCACGGCGAATTCGCCGTCCTCGTAGAGCGACAATGCCATCGAGCCGGTGGTGTGGCTCCTCGCATTTTCAACGAGGTTGCGGATTGCGCGACCGAGTTGTTGTCTGCTCCCCGTGGTCTGGACCGCAGCTACCGCGGACATGTCGACAGCGGTGCCTTCGGTTCTCGCATTGTTGCCTTCGCGAAACACGAGGTCGTCTAGATCGACGACCTCCTCCCGACTGTTGGCCTGTCGTGCGTCGAAGCGAGCCAGCTGCAGGAGATCCGAGACCAGATGTTGGAGCCCGATGAGTTCCTCGCGAACGCTGGCGATCGTCTCGTCTTCAACCGGTTCGATCTCTAGTTCGGTGCGAATGCGGGCCAACGGACTTCTCAGCTCGTGCGACGCATCTGCTACGAACTGTTGCTGGGCGCCCACTGCGTGTTCGAGGCGATCGAGCATGGCGTTCATGGTTTCTGCCAGCCGGTGGATCTCATCGCGGCTTTCGGGAAGAGGGACGCGACTATCGAGTCTGGTGGCGCCGATGTCGGCGACCTCGGAACGAATGGCCTCAACGGGAGCGAGCGTCCTGCCTATGAGCCACCAGACGACGATGGTGAGTGCGATCACGATGACGGGAATCGCACTCGCCAGTGAGGCAGCCAGTATCCCGATGCCGTCCGTGACCTCATCGAGACTTCTTCCGACGATGAGCGCAGCGGGTCCTTCCGCTGTCGTCGCCGGTGTCGTGAGTACCCGGAAAGCATCGTCGTCCACGACCAGCCCGGTGAACGTTCCAATGGACTGCTCGGTTGGGAGTTCCGGTATTGGGACGATTGGGTGGTCGAGGGCCGGGGTTCCCGCCAGTACCCGACTGCCCTCTGCCACGAGCTGGACAAAACCTTCTCCGCTGGCACCGGTGACCGAATCGGGGCTCCCGTTGTTGGCAGCGAGGAGAGTGACGATGTCGGTTGCCCGGCTGACCAGGCTGGCGTCCAGGTTGGAGATGGTTTGGCGACGCTGCACGATGATGACTGCCGTCGCTGCGACGATCAGTACGAGCGCGACCGCGGCGGCTGCGAGTGCCGTGATTCTGAACCTGATGCTGGCGGTGGAAAGGCGTTTGCCGAGGCCTTGGTTACCCACCGTCCGCTGCCAACCGGTATCCGGCCCCGCGCACGGTCTCGATGGCCTGACGGCCAAAAGGCTCGTCGATGCGGGTGCGAAGCCGCCGGATGTAGACCTCGACGATGTTGGGATCTCCCTCGAATTCGTAATCCCATACTCCTCGCAGGATGTCGGATTTCGATTGCACCTGTCCAGCCCGCCTCAACAGAAACTCGAGAACATCGAATTGGCGAGCGGTGAGGCTGATCTCCTCATCCCCGCGCCACACCCTTCTCTCACCAGGATCCATTCTGAGGTCACCGGCCTGGACCGGTGCCGGATTGCGTCCGGCCCGCCGAAGCAGTGCTCTGACATGCGCCACAAGCACCGCGAACGAGAACGGTTTGGTCAAATAATCATCAGCACCCGTATCAAGAGCTTCGGCCTCGTCGTACTCGCCATCTTTGGCGGTGAGCATCAGGATGGGCGTCCAGTTTCCCGCCTCTCTCAGATCGGCGCAGATCTGGAAACCGTTTCGGCCAGGCAGCAGTATGTCGCAGATGATCAGGTCATACGATCCGCCCAGCGCCATCAGGAGTCCAGTCGAGCCGTCGAAGGCCACTTCGACGCCGAAGCCTTCTGCCTCCAGACCGCGTTTGGTTGCGGTCGCGATCTTCTTGTCGTCCTCAATCATGAGCAACTTCACGTCACCATTCTGTCACCTGCGCCTGACCCCGGCCTGAACGACTGCTGACTGAAGCCCATCATCCGCCGCGTGAGGCCGACGAATGATGTCACAGCGGCCAGTCAGGTTGGAGTCAGGCGGGTTTTGTATGGTGGCCCTAACGGCTTCCCCGGAAGAAGTACAAATTCCACGGATTGACTTAGGCCTCCCGGCAAAAAAGACAGCTCGGTATTGCTATATGCCGAGCTGTCTTGCTGCCAGGTCACGCATGATCTCTTCGCTGCCACCGCCGATGGCGTTGACTCTCACTTCGCGATAAATACGCTCAACCGGGTTGTCGCGCAGGTAGGAAGCACCGCCGAGGATCTGGGCGGCCTCCCTGGCACAAAACTCCATGGTGAGGCTCGATTGCACTTTGCATTCGGCGAGCTGGGCCACAACGTGGTCGTTTTGCGAGACCTGCCAGGCCAGCTTTTCCATCCATGCATACGAAGCGTTGATCATCCGATCCATCTCGACCAGCTTGTGTCGAATCACCTGGTGGTCAGCGAGGCGCGATCCGAACGTCTCGCGCTCCTGCGCCCACGCCAGCGCTTCTTCGAAGCAGACACGAGATGCTCCGATCATGCCGGCGATCAGGAAAAGCCGCTCATAGTTGAAATTCTCCATGATGATCTTGAAGCCGCTGTTCTCGGCCCCCAGCAGATATCGGGCCGGTACCCGGCAGTCGTCGAAATAGAGCGTTGCGGTATCGGACGCCCACCATCCCATCTTCTTCAGCGGCGTCTTCGAGAACCCATCGAGATTGCTCGGAATCACCAGCATCGACACGCCGGCCGCCCCCGCCCCGCCTGTGCGAACGGCGGTGGTGACATAGTCGGCGCGCATGCCTGACGTTATAAACGTCTTGGAGCCGTTGACGACATAGTGATCCCCATCGAGACGTGCAGTGGTCTGCAGATTGGCAACGTCGGAACCACCGCTCGGTTCGGTTATGCCGAGGGCGCAAATGACATCACCACTCAGCATCGATGGCAGAATCTCGGCCTTGACGTCATCGCTGCCTGCGTTCTGGATCGGCGGGCCGCCGATGTAGTTGGAAAAGAGTCCGGCTGACACACCACCGCTCGAACGGGCAAGTTCCTCGGCCAGGATGCAGAACAAGAGCGGATCGTGGGTGCCAAGTCCTCCATATTCCTCTGCAAAACCAATGCCGAAGAGACCGATCTCGCCGGCCTTCTTATAGACCTCGATCGGAAATTCTCCCGCTTCATCCCATTCGTTTACATACGGGGTCAGTTCGGTCGCAACGAAGTCACGAAGGGTCGAACGGAACAGGTCGTGTTCTTCTGAATAGATAGGAAGCTGAGTCATGGGTTGGAATGTAGCTCGGATACACCCATGTTGCGACGAATCCCGGACGCTATTGGGTGGTGATGGTGCCAGGACGTACGCGCTCCAGGTCGATGGTGAACGTCGTCCCCACACCCGGCGTGCTAGCGATGGAGATCGAACCGCCGTGAGCCTGAACCAGATTGCGGCTGATCGTGAGGCCTAGCCCGGAACCGGATGAAGCTGGTCCTTTCTGGAAACGCTCAAAGATCCGGTCCTGATCGGACGGATCGATTCCGGTGCCGGTGTCGGAGACCTGGATGCGGGCACCGCCGCCTTTCGGCTCGACCCGCAGGGTGAGGCGTCCACCTCCCGGCATGGCCTTGAACGCATTGTTCATGAGATTCGTGACTACCTCCCTGATGCGATCCGGATCGAGGACGATTTCGACAGGTGTCGATTGGACGACGACCTCAATCCCCATCGTGCCGGCGCGCCGTTGGTAGGAGTCGGCAACATCGCCGACCAGGGTCGCCAGCTCTGTCGGTTCGGGGTGAAGCGGCAGCGCTCCGGCTTCGAGCAGGCTCAGCGTACGGAGGTCTTCAAGCAGCCGCTCCATCATCTCTACTTCACCGACGAGCGGTTCCAGATTCTCGCGATCGAGTGCATGCACGCCGTCGATCATGGCCTCGATTTCACCCCTGATCACCGTCAGGGGAGTGCGGAGTTCGTGACCGAGGTCGGCCAGAAGGCGCCGTCGCTGCTGATCTGCCGTTTCGAGACGGCTCGCCATGTCGTTGAACGAGTCGACCACCTGTCGGGTCGCAGGTGAACCATGGATTGCCACCCTGGCCGAATAGTCACCGTCGGCCAGATCGCCGGCCGCCGTTATCAAATCTCTCACCGGCCGCCACGTACGAGCGCCGGCTCGCGCAATCAGTCCCAGGGTCGAGATCAGGACAACGGGTGTCAAGATGACGACGAGAATGCCGGTCCCCAGGCTCACCTGACTGAAGATATTTGCGATCAACGCGCCGAGCCCGACCAGGATCAGAGCCAGAAAACCCAGAAACAGCAGCGCTTTCACCGCCATCGCCCGGCCGAACGTGCGCCATGCTTCGCGACCCTGTCCGGGTCCCGACCACCATTCCTCCCCCTGACGCCACCATTCCTCGTCGTTCTCATGCCATCGACGGGCCCAGGGAGGTTGCCTGTGCCTACTCATCGGCAAACCGGTAACCGACGCCGTAGACCGTTTGGATGTACCGGGGACGGCGTGGGTCGGCTTCGATCTTCTTGCGGATGTTCTTGATGTGAGCGTCGACAGAACGCTCGTATGACTCGAACGAGATCCCCTTGATGAGCTCGAGCAGTTGAGCCCTCGTGTACACGCGTCCCGGGTGACGAGCCAGGGTGACCAGCAATTCGAACTCGGAGGTCGTCAGATCAATTGCCGAGCCGCTCACCTCCACTTTCATTCTGGGAATATCGATGATTACGTCTCCGGCGGTGATCACCTCGCCCCCGCCGAGTGTGTTTTCCGCCCTTCGCAGCACGGCCCGGATGCGGGCGACGAGTTCCTTGGGGGAGAATGGTTTTGTGATGTAGTCGTCGGCGCCGAGTTCGAGCCCGACGACCCGATCGGTCTCCTCGGTGCGTGCGGTGAGCATGATGATCGGTACCGAGGAGGTCTGGCGAAGCCGACGGGTGACGTCGAGCCCATTCATGCCCGGCAGGCCCAGATCCATGAGAATCATGTCGGGGCGCTCGGCCCTTGCCATCGCCAGAGCGGCATCTCCGTCTGAGGCTTCGACGACGGCGAAGCCCGCCTCGGTCAGGTAATCCCTCACGAGGCGGGCAATCTTCAGTTCGTCTTCGACAACCAGAACCTTCTTCACTGCCTGCATTCTGACAGGTGTCAGTTCTCGAGGTCCTCTACCCAACTGTCGACTTCTTCCCGGGCGTGGCTCATACGATGCCATGCCTCGAATTCGTCTTTGGCTGATGAGCTGTCTTCGTCCGATCCATACCGGGTGCGGCGACGACCTTCGCTCATCCACTGGTATTTCCAGGACCGGGGTCCGTACCCGGCCTCCCGGCCGTACGCCCTGCCAATGTGGCCTCGATGACCGAACGCTCTGGCGAAGAATCCGAACATCATCATGAAAAACACCACCTTGGCGATGAAGAAGAATGGCGCCAGTACCAGGGCTCCGATTCCCAATGCGGATCCTCCCGTGAACAGGGAAACCAATCCGACTACCGCCAGTGCGGCTACAACGATGCGAAACATATGTCGTTCCTTTCTTGACTCTGAAACCAAAGATCGTTTCCAAATGTGGAGAGATTGTGAACCTGGCGGGGATATCTGCACCTGCGTTTTCCAGATACTGTCATGGAGCGCGCGCAGATACCGCGAACAGCGTTCGGATCCGTTAGATTCACGCGGGAGTAAGGGGGCTCCGAGGCTCGGTGACCCCACCAACACAGGAAAGGGGTTTTTGTGACCAGTCACAAGAAACCGGTTCGGAAACGGGCGCTGGCAATCATGCTGGCCGCAATGATGGTGGTAACGCTGTTACCAGCCGCAGCAGGCGCCAAGCCATCGAAGAAGGATTCGTCGCCCTCGTGCGACAGTCGGGTCAACAACACGATCGACAAACTGCTCGAATGCGTCACGGTCGAAGGAGTGCGCGAACACCAGGCTGCTTTTCAAGCACACGCTGACGCCAATGGTGGTATCCGAACATCCGGCACGCCGGGCTACGACGCTTCAGTTGCGTATGTTGCTGATCGGATGGAAGCTGCCGGATACGACGTCACGGTTCAGCCGTTCGATTTCACAACCTTCATTATCACCGGACCAAGCACACTTGAGCAGGTGGCACCAGGTTCCGTGACATATGTGGAGGAAACGGACTACACGCTCATGTCCCAAACCGATGCTGGTGATGCCACGGGCTCCGTCACAGGGGTAGATCTTGCCCTCGGTGACCCGGGTACTTCCACTAGTGGGTGCGAGGCAGCGGACTTTGCGGGCTTTCCGGCCGGTGACATAGCCTTGATGCAGCGTGGCGCGTGCGCCTTTGGCCTCAAAGCTGATAATGCGGCTGCAGCCGGAGCCGTTGGAGCGATCATCTTCAATCAGGGCAACACGCCAGAGCGCGAAGGCCTTATCAACGGCACTCTTGGTGCTGACTATGCCGGAGGTATCCCGGTGGTCTTCGCCACATTCCCACGGGGTGTTGAATGGGCAGCGACGTCCGGGCTTGAAATGCGCATCGCGGCCGATGTATTCCGCGGCGAAGCTACGACATTCAACGTCATTGCCGAAACTCCCAAGGGCGATCCCGACAACGTGATCATGGTCGGCGCCCATCTCGATTCGGTGAATCAGGGACCGGGCATTCAGGACAACGGTTCCGGAAGCGCGGCGATCCTCGAGGTTGCCGAGCAGATGGCCAAGGTCAAGCCTGTCAACAAGGTTCGATTTGCCTGGTGGGGTGCGGAAGAGTCTGGCCTGATCGGCTCAGAACATTACGTCGCCGAGCTCAGTGAGGAAGAACTCGACCAAATCGCGCTCTATCTGAACTTCGACATGATCGGATCGCCGAACTATTTCTTCGGGATCTATGACGGAGATGACTCGGACGCTGTCGGAGCGGGTCCGGGACCCGAGGGTTCGGCGCAGATCGAGAAGACGTTCGAGGCTTACTTCAACATGGTCGGTGAGCCTTTCCAGGGCACGGATTTCTCGGGGCGGTCCGACTACGGTCCGTTCATCGAGGTTGGAATTCCTGCGGGTGGCCTGTTCACCGGTGCCGAAGGCATCAAGACCCCCGAAGAAGTGTTGCTCTACGGCGGTACAGCAGGTATCCAGTACGACCCGTGCTACCACCTGGCCTGTGACACGTTCGACAACATCAGCCTTCATGCGCTCGATGTCAATTCGGATGCGGTTGCTTTTGCAACGCTCAATTATGCGATGAGCACAGAGCTCATCAACGACGGCAGAAGCAAGGGCAACTTCAAGCCGTGGAAAGTGGCGAGCTAGCCAGCCGTCACACAGAGAACCGCTCACCGGTCCGGCCACAAGGCCGGGCCGGTGGCGCGTCGGGACCGATCGCAGTTGCTACTTGAGCGAGTAGCGATGCCAGTAGCCGTCGCGATTCACGGCTTCGGCCCGGGGTGTTGCGAGCTGTGTGCGGAGACGGAGATAGCCGATGATGACGCCGACCACACCGAATAGCAGGTAGCCAAAGCCGAGAATGATCGCCGGAACGGATGTTGTGATCATCGCAAGTAACAGCAACAGCGTTCCAATGATCGAAAGTGTGAGGGAACTTTCGATCAGCGCCGACTGCCCATAGGCGAGACGGCTCTTCCTGAGGCGCTGCCACGGTTTGAAACCCATCTTCAGGTATCGGCGATGAGCCAGG
>JABDOU010000078.1 GCA_013043085.1 Acidimicrobiia bacterium | reverse complement strand
AATGTGAACCCTTCTCCGGGTACCCAGATCCTCAGGTGGGCGACCAGGTAGCCGATTAGGGCGGCGAGGATGATCACGAGGCCTCCCATGGTCGGAGTGCCGTGTTTGTGGGCGTGGCCCTCGACATCTTCCTGGATGAACTGACCGATGCCTCGCTCGCGCAAGCGGCGGATGGTGAGCGGCATCAGTCCGAAGCCCACTGTGGAGGCGATGACCGCTGATATGAGCAGACCGATCACGTGCGGGCCTCCTCCAGGTCCGCAATGAGAGATGCTGCGAGGCGTTCTAGCCCGGCGGCACGACTCGCCTTTATCAACACCGTGTCGTCCGCGGCGATGATTTCTCGCATCCCCGTTGCGGCAGCCTCGACCGACTCGAACGTGACATCGGGACGGTATCCGCGATCTGGGCCTATGGTGACGATCTTGAAACCAAGCGATCGCGCCAAATCCCCGATCGCCAGGTGGTCGGACACCTCGCGATCACCGAGCTCCTCCATCGCTCCGAGGATCGCCACCGGCCGGCCTCCCATGGCAGCGACGGTTTCCAATGCTGATGCCATGCTTTCGGGATTGGCGTTGTAACTGTCGTTGACAACGGTGTATCGACCGCGATGGACCTCCATCCTCCAAGGCGACAGAGCCGCTCGCTGCAACCGTTCGGCAATATCTGGAATATCAACGTCACAGAGTTGACCAACGGCGATGGCGGCTGCCGCATTGTGGGCGTTGTGTAGACCGGATACTCCGAGTTGCACCCGGAGCGATCCGGTTGGCGTCACCATGCGGAACCCAACGCGTCCGAGATCGTCGAGTTCCAGATCCGTGGCCCAGTAGTCGGCTCCGTCCGGAGAAGATCTCTCGCTTCCAAACGTGAGGACATCCCGGCCGGCTGCCATGGCGATGAGCTCGGTATCGCCGGCAGGCAATACGAGAGGGCCGTCTGTGCCGATTGCGAGTTCGAACTTGGCGTTTCGCACATCGGCCTCGTTTTTGAGGAATTCCGAGTGGGCGACACCGATGGTGGTGATGACTGCGATTGTTGGCTTGATGATGTCGACCAGTTTCTCAATGTGCCCCCGTCCGCGGCTACCTACCTCTATTACGAGATATGTCGCCGTATCCGGCGTTCCGAGGATGGTCAACGGCACACCGATTTCGTTGTTGAACGACTTCGGCGACGCGTGAGCATCCGACCCCAGAACCGAGCTGACGAGATCTTTTGTCGAGGTCTTTCCCGAACTGCCCGTGATCCCAATCGCAGGTATGTCAACCTCATTGCGTCTTGCCGATGCCAACTTCGAAAGAGCCACGAGTGTGTCTTCGACCACGATTTCGTTGGCCGACCCTGCGCCCCTTTCAACGAGGACGGCACCAACGCCTCGTTGCAGAACGTCGCGGACGAAATCATGACCGTCGTGTACCTCACCCTTGATCGCCACAAATAGGGTTTCGGAATCCACGGGCCGGCGGGAGTCAATAGAAACGGAAGTTATGACGCCCGTCGCCCCAACCGAACCTCCCACGATGCCTGCAACGTGATCAAGTGTCCATCTCATGATGGGGCTCCATTGCCGGCGGGAGAATTGTGTGGATAGATCGGAGTGTGTGAGCGAACGGACCCCCACGCGGCGAGTTCCTCGGCGGTGACCACTCGATCATCGAACGGCACGGTTTCATGGGCAAACTCCTGGCCGCTTTCGTGGCCTTTTCCGAGAACCAACACAATGTCCTGTGGACCGCTCTGCTCGATAGCCCACCGGATGGCAGCCCGACGATCGGGATCGACGTGGTATGAAGCGCCTGCCGGTATGCCACCGATGACCTCAGCAATGATGTCCTCCGGTCGTTCGCTACGAGGATTGTCTGATGTGATGACAGCAATATTGGCGGTCGCTGCTGCTCTACCCATCAGGGGCCTTTTGGCCGTATCTCGATCTCCGGCTGCTCCGACGACGGCTAACACCCGGCCATCGCTGAGTTGGGCCGCTGACGCTATGACCTGAGCAATTCCATCCGGTGTATGGGCGTAATCGACGAACACGTGCCTTCCATGCTTGTCCGGAATCTGCTCAAATCGGCCCGGGATAGTTTCCATGTTCTCCAGACCGGCGACGATCGGCTCAACACCGAACCCGAGCTCGAGGCTGATGGCGGCTGCGATAACTGCATTGGTGACGTTGAATCGGCCACCCATCGGCAACCTCACAGGATGGGAACCGCCAGGGGTGTTCAACGTGAAAACGGACCGACCTGGGCGTTCTTCATGATGGGACGCGAACACGTCGACGCCCACTCGCATACCATCGAGGTCTGAGAGATCCCGGAGTTTTGCGCCCCACGCATCATCGACGTTGATCACAGCACGCTCGCCGAACGTGGCATCGAACAGTGTTGCTTTCGCTCGGAAGTACTCATCCATGTCGCCGTGGAAATCCAGATGATCCTGGCTCAGGCCGGTGAAGGCCACGATCGAAAAACGGGTCCCGTCAACCCTATGCAATGTCATCGCATGCGAGGAGACCTCTGTCGCCACCACGGTGACGCCCGCTTCGACCATGCGCCGCAGCAAACGTTGGAAGTCGCTCGCCTCGGGGGTTGTGCGGCCAAGGTCGATTGGTGTTTCACCCATTCGGCCACCGACTGTTCCGATGACACCAGCGACCCCGTTCGCGGCATCGACGATCGATCCCACCATGTGCGTGACGGTGGTCTTGCCGTTGGTTCCGGTCACTCCGACAACGCTCAACTTGCGACTCGGATGTCCGTGAATAGCACTGGAAGCCGGTCCCAGTGCTTTGCGACTATCGCGGACGACCAGCACCGGGACCGTTGATGCTGCCGGTGCCTCTTCGACGCACACAGCTGAAGCTCCGCTCGCAATCGCTGCATTGACGTACGCGTGTCCGTCCATCTTGAGCCCCCGAATAGCAACGAACAGCGAGCCGGCTGCCGCGGATCTGGAATCGTGGGTGACATCGGTTAGCAAAACACCGGGATCTCCGACCACACTCGCGTTGAGGTCGATCGACAGCTCGCCGGCCGTGAGACCGGCGTTCATTGAGTCGCGCCGATACCGAGCCGGTGGAGAGAAAACTGCATGATGTCGGCAAATACCGGGGCGGCGACGTCGCCTCCTGTCGGGTTCTCTGGTG
>JABDOU010000240.1 GCA_013043085.1 Acidimicrobiia bacterium | reverse complement strand
GTGGTGGATGGGGCCCAGATCTCGGCGAATACCGGTGTTGTTCTGGATCCTGTCATGAAGACGAAGGTAACCAACCTGGGCAGGCCTGCCGAGTTCCTGCTACTGCAAGGACGGCCGATCGGGGCGCCCGTGTATCAGATGGGTCCATTCGTGATGAACACTCCCGAGGAACTCCAGCAGGCCGTTATGGATTACCGCCGTACGCAATTCGGGGGGTGGCCATGGTCGTCGCCGAGTCACGTGCACGCAGGCACTGAAGGTCGCTTCGCCATTCATGCCGATGGTACGATCGAGCGGCGCGACATGCAGGCGGTTGTCTAGCTATATCGAGAACGATCACCGATATCCAATAGTCTGACGGTCATGCAGCTGCCGGTGATGCCTCCCCTGAAACCCATGCTCGCCAAACCGGTCCCAAAGCTGCCGTCCGGCGACATGTCCTACGAACCGAAATGGGACGGGTTTCGATGCATCGTGTTTCGCGATAGTGATGAGATTGTGCTTGGTTCGCGAAACGAGAAACCGCTCAATCGATACTTTCCAGAATTGATCGACCCGATGCGGGAAAGCTTGCCGGAGCGTTGTGTTGTCGACGGCGAGATCATTGTCAGCATCAATGGTCGCCTCGAATTCGACGCCCTCGGCCAACGCATTCACCCCGCGGAATCCCGGGTACAGATGCTGTCAGAAGAGACGCCTGCTGATTTCGTTGTATTCGATGTGCTCGCCCTGGACGATGAGTCCTTCATCGATCGGCCTTTCTCTGACCGGCGCGCTGCACTCGAGGGCATCGCCGATGGGTTTCATGCACCGATTCATCTCGCCCCGGCAACCGCCGACGAATCAGTCGCCATGCACTGGTTCAACACGACAGAAGGCGCCGGTCTCGATGGTCTGATCATCAAGCCGCTGGCCGAACCGTACGTGTCGAACAAACGAACTCAGTTCAAGCTCAAGCACGTGCGCAGCGCAGATTGCGTGGTCGCCGGCTATCGGGTGCACAAGTCGGGCGATGGTGTGGGTTCCCTGATCCTCGGTCTGTATACACCGGAAGGACAGTTGCGCCATGTGGGTGTTGCAGCGAGTTTCACGGCGAAGAAACGGGTTGAGTTGACGGGTGAGATGGAACCGCTGGTTCTCGATGAGATGAGCGACCATCCCTGGGGCAAGTGGATGGACGCCGAAGCCAATGCCGATGGGTCGATGCCCGGCGCTCCCAATCGGTGGAGCGGAGCAAACGGTCGGGATCACTCATGGGTGCCGGTCCGCCCCGAGCGGGTGGTCGAAGTGCAGTACAACTGGTCGACAGCAGGCCGCTTTCGCGGCACCACGAAGATGCTTCGGTGGCGGCCCGATCGTGATCCCGAATCCTGTAGCACCGATCAACTAGCTGATCCGGATCCGATCACCGATGACTCGCCAATTCGGCGCATTGTCGGCTAACGCCGAGCAGGAACGAGCCTGATGGACGAATAGCGACGTTCACGTTTTCCGGCCCATATGAACCCGAGCACCTCGAAACCACTCGGCCACGTTCCCAACGTCGGCACAGAACACGTAAGGGATCACGCCGCGGATATCACTGGCCATTCGCTCGACCTTCCGATAGTCTGCCGCCACAGTGATGCCGGCATGACCATCGAATCGCGCCGCCAACGACTCATCGAACTCGCAGAGTCGCTTCCCGAAGTGACAGTCGAGCCGGGTGGCGACGACAACGACCACCTCGGCCTCTCGGTCCGTGACAGGCGCTTCGGCTGGTACCTCGAGGACCATCACGACGACGGTGTCATTGCCCTGACCTGCAAGGCACCGCCGGGAGTCAACACCGAGCTCGCCGATGCTGATCCGGACAGATTCTTCATCCCCAGCTACACCGGACCACGCGGCTGGATCGGTGTCCGCCTCGACCTCAACGAAGTCGACTGGGACCATATCGACCACCTCCTCGAGGACGCCTACCGCCTCACCGCCCCGAAGTCCTTAGTGACCCAGATGGAGGACAACCGCCCTCTCCCTTAACGCCCGGACAGCCGCTTCTAGCCGTCAAGCGCGTTTGAGCGGGCCGGGTCTTGTGGGCTTTCAACCGATCCGGTGTCCGTCCTGATCACACACGATGAGACTCGAGCGATGAGGCCGCTGTCTACAGGTCGACCGCCTCCTTCTCGGCTTTGGTGGATACGGCGGTCTGGGGTGCCGAGTTGGCCACCGCGTTGGCGGGCAGCGACGAGCGGGGGCACATTTACATCGTCGAACCGACTGGGCCGTTCGAAGACGACCCCAACGTCACGAACAAAAGGTTTCCGGGCAACATCACCCAGTCATACCGCACCCCTCACCCCGTTCGAGTGATCCGCGAGCTCGAGACCTGGCGACGTCACCAACCGGAGGTAGTCGAGTCGATGTTGGCCAACATCGCACGTCTCCAGGAGCAGGGGCGGGACGTCATCGATGACTGAACGGTCATCGGGAGCTGCCAACAGGACCGCGCCCATCCTGCGCCCATCCCGCACAGAGCGGATCACCAGCAGCCGGGAGCGTTGTCTAGTCGCTCCACCCGCCTCGCGGTCAGGCGTACGGTCCGGACCGCCGCCCATATGCGCTTGAGTGCCATCGGTTCGAGGATCGACGCCCCGTAGTCAGGCGGCAGATCTCGAGCCTGCTGCGCAGCGTGCACAATCGGCGAAATCCATGCCAAAAAGCGAGCTGCGGCTGCCGACGAATCCCTTATGGACTTCGCAGAATCTTCTCCATGACCTTGCCTTTGGCCAGTTCATCGACCAGCTTGTCGAGGTAGCGGATCTCACGCATCGTAGGTTCCTCGACCTCTTCGACCCGGACCCCACAGACGACGCCGGTGATCAGCGACCGATTCGGGTTCAACTTCGGCGCTTCGGCGAAGAACGTCTCGAAGTCGGTCTGATTGGCGAGCTGAGAAGCCAGTTGTTTCTCGCTATAGCCGGTCAGCCAACGGATGACCTCGTCGACATCAGCCTTCGACCG
>JABDOU010000234.1 GCA_013043085.1 Acidimicrobiia bacterium | reverse complement strand
GGGTTACACGCGCCAAGGATCACGTAGGGACGCAGATCGGCCCCAACTTTTGCCCGAAGCGTCTCTGCGATGTCGATCTCGGATAGAACGCCAAAACCTTCATCGGCCAAAGCTGCTCTCGTGCGCTCTACGACGTCATCGAAGGTCCCGGTTGGAGAAACACTGAACGTAATCATGTGGGAACCTTAGGAGGTCGATTGGACCCCCGATCCCCCAATCGCCACGAGCCGGTCACGGCCGAGAGCTCTTGACCGGTCTCGGCTCGTGGGTTTCGCACAGCTCATAGAAATTGCCGTCGGGCGCCCGGAAATAGAACCATCGGTGCCCATCGTTTGAATGCTCTATTTCGGTACATGACGTGACGCCCGCATCAATGAGTTCCTGGCGCGATGCTGCGACATCGTCGACGAGAAACCCCGCCACAGGGCCGGTGTCGAGCTGATCGTGCTCGACCGAGTCGGGACCGAAGAACTCGATCCTGTCTCCATTGCTCGTTGTCAACCTGGAGAAGCCTTTGACATCGACCGTGAGGGTCATCCCCAGCTGGTCGCGAAAAAAGGCCGTCATCGCCGCCCGATCATCGGTTGATGAGCCGAGCCAACTGATGCGTTTTATCTCCACGCTTCCCTCCAGACCAACCTGTAAAACGCCGTCGCAAACGGATTATCGTCTGTGTAGTTTCGAACCTAGTTACCGGAGGGCGAGCATGGCGATTCAAACCGTCGAATCTTTGCGTGAGCACCTGGAGCTGGCCATCCAGGTCGAGCTGTCAACGATCCCGCCATACCTGTATGCGATGTACTCGATCGAAAACCAGATGTCTGACGCCGCTCTCCTGATCCGTAGCGTTGTCGTCGAGGAGATGTTGCACGCCGCGCTCGTATCCAACCTGCTCCTTGCTGTCGGGGGAGAGCCCGACTTCGAATCGGCTTCCTATATCCCGAGCTATCCAGGCTTTCTACCCCATCACAAGCCGCCCCTGCTGCTCGAACTCAAGAAGGCAAGTGTCGATCACATTCGCGAGACATTCCTCGTCATCGAGCGCCCGGAAGCCCCCGGTGCACAGCCCGAGGACGATGAGTACGAGACGCTCGGTCAGTTCTATGTTGCAGTGGAACAAGCGATCGAAGCGCTGAGTGCTGAGCTAGATATATTTGCCGAGCCGCAGGTCGAGCGACAGATGGGAGATCCATCCTGGTACGCACCCGTCCGGTTCGATGCCGCGGATTCAGGCGGATTGCTGTCGGTGACCGATCGCGCGTCGGCAATCGAAGCCATCGAAATCATCGTGCACCAGGGTGAAGGTCTTTCCGACGAGCGCTGGGCGGATCCATCTCATCAGGAGCTGACCCACTACCACAAATTTCTCCAGATCTGCGACGGTACCACGCCCCTCGGTACCGTGCGTGACGTCATCGACAATCCGTCAACCTCAAAATATCCGGAAGAAATCCAACCGGTCTCAGATCTCTTCAACGCAGGGTATCGACTGCTCTATCTCGCCCTGGCGAGCTTGTTTCGCGGAATCGATCAGGTGGCGTCGGTCGGATCCATCTACAGCATCATGTCGGGTGTGCTTTCGCCGGTGGCCCATTATCTGACCACGCTGAACCTGGACGGCGGGGTGGCGGCACCGACGTTTGAGGTGTACGAGTTTGGAACTGAAAATCCCTTGAAACACACCCGCCGGCTGGCCGACACCGTCATTCTGGCCCATCCGGCCCTAGGACCCGTAGGAGTCGTGCTCGCCGGACTCGACGCACGTTCACTTGAACCCTCTTCGACGCACGCGTAGCATCGGGCCCCCAGGCCAAGGAGCGCTCCATGGACGTTGTCATTCTCATCGGAAGAATTCTGCTTTCAATGATCTTCATCGGCTCCGGCAGTGCGGGTCACCTGATGAGTTCCGACGAGACGGCGGCTTATGCAGAAAGCCGGGGCGTCCCGAACGCCAAACTTCTCACACAGCTCAGTGGGATTGGCATGCTGGCCGCAGGTATCGGTGTTGCCTTCGGGATCTGGGCCGATCTCGCCGTCCTGGGGATCGTTGGTTACTCACTCATCGCAGCTTTCATGGTGCATCATTTCTGGACCGACGACGACCCCATGGTGCAGCAGGCGGAGATGTCGGGCTTCATGAAAAACCTGGCAATCGCCGGGGGAGGACTGATCCTCTTTGGATTCCTCCAGCTCAACGACGGTGTCGGGCTCACCTTCACCGACAACCTGTTCAATTTCTGAGCATCGGTGAACGTGAGACCTGGCCAGGTCACTGACGCCGACTCGATCACTACGTTCCAGATCGAGATGGCTCTCGAAACCGAAAATAGACAGCTCGATCCGTCGACTGTCACCGCGGGTGTCCGAGCGGTTTTCGCGGATGACAGTCGCGGACGGTACCTCGTTGCGACAGACGGCGGCGAAGTTGTGGGTTCGCTACTCCTCACCTACGAATGGTCGGACTGGAGAAATCGATGGTTCTGGTGGATCCAATCTGTCTACGTCGCTCCCGCCGCCCGCCGCCAGGGGACCTTTCGCTCGCTGTTTGACGCAGTGGTCGCCGATGCCCGAGCCCGTCACGACGTTTTCGGTATCCGGTTGTACGTTGCTTCCGACAACGTGCTGGCTCAGAGCGTTTACACCTCGCTGGGCCTTGGTGCCGCCGGCTATGGCGTCTATGAACTGGATGTTGGCTGACGAACCTGATTGGTGACGGTGTTCCGTTCGACCGTCAACCACCTGCGGCAGCCAAACAGGTGAAACCATCGTTCCGTTGTCCAGCCACGCCGGTTTGCCTTCATGAACGCGAAATCCACATCGCGCTGGTTTGGATCGGTGATGCTGTCTGGTACAACCGGAATCTCGCCGTATACGTATTCCTCTATCGTTCGCGGGCCACAGTGAGGGCAACGCAGCATCAAGCTCATTGTTGGGTACCCGATGAACCCGCGTCAGCGAGGACGCGATCATCTGCAAATCGACTCAGTCGAAACGGTTTTATGAGATCGGGGGTCTCGCCAGTTGCCACCAACTCGGCCATGGATTCGCCGCCGGCCGGAATTGCCTTGAATCCCCACGTACCCCATCCGGTGCTGATGTAAAACCCGTCGATCCCGGTTGTCCCCATCACCGGGGACGAATCTGGTGACATATCACACACTCCTCCCCATTGGCGCAGGATGCGCAAGTCCTTGAGAAACGGCAAGAACATCGAGGCCTTGGCCGCGGTCGACTGGAGGAAGTCGAACGACGATTGATAGCTGTAGGAAGGTTGACGATCGATCTCGGCACCGATCAGCATCTCTCCCCGCGCCGTTTGCGAGACATACGTGGCCAAATCCACCGAGGCGACGATGTGGTTGAACGTTCGCTGATAGTGGTTGGTCACAAAGGCCTGGAGCGGATGCGAGCGGATCGGAAGCCGCAGGCCGACCATGTCGGCGATGAGCGTCGACTGACCTGCGACACAGCTGACAATGACGCCGGCCCCGATTGGCCCATGATCGGTCTGCACTCCGGTAACCCGATCGCCAACCATGGTGATGCCGGTAACTGTCCGATGCTGGAGAACGGCTACGCCGTGGCGCATAGCCCCTTCAGCCAACGCCCAAACGACGCGATCGTGGCGGGCGGTTGCCCCCTGAGGGTGATAGGAGGCGCCCAGTACTGGATACCTTCCACCACCTTCCAGGTCGATCTCCGGACACATCGCGTGAATCTCTTCGGGAGTTACGAAGTCCGTGATGGCGCCCATCGCGGTGTTGAGCTTTGCTCGCATCTTCTCTTGACGGACTCCGGTTTCGGTGTGGGTCATCCAGAACAGGCCCATTTCGTTGTGCATCAGCCACCGATCGGTTTCTGCTTCGAGGCCGCGATAGAGCTCCAGGCTGCGCTGGTAGAACGCCACCGATTCAGGCAGGCCATAGTTGGCGCGGATTACGGTCGTATTGCGTCCCGAGTTGCCGGATCCGATGTAGCCACGCTCTACGACGGCCACGTTGGTGATGCCGTATCGAGTAGCGAGGTAATAAGCCGTTGCGAGACCGTGTCCGCCGCCCCCGATGATGACGACGTCGTAGCTGTCGCGGGCTTCCTGCCAGGAAAGACGCACCTGTGCCTCCATGAACTCATTCATGCGAGCCGCTCCTCGAGGTCCTTGGCGAGCACTGACGCCACCAGTAGTAGCACCCGATCGCCGACGGTCAGAACCTTGACCGGAAGCCCGGCTGCCATGCCCTGCGCCAGGCCATGGGCCACAGGCCCCCATGTCGCATTCCGTTCGCACCAATCGGCTGCGGCTCTGCGCTCTAGCCAGATTCCTGAGAAGCCGGTCTCTTCATCGATGATTGCGTGTACATCCGCAACGTCGAGTTCACCCGTGCCTATGAGAAAGACATCATCGGGGGCGAGGCGCGCAACGAGTGCATCCTCGGGCCACACCACGGCGTCGAGAACCGCAGGAAGGGCAATGATCCGTCTTCCTGTGATTGTTTCAAGCTCTGGCACGGGTGCCCTCCGGGTCGAAAAAGGGTGTGGAGACGATCTCAACGGGGCGATCGTCAGCCCGCAGAGATTCCGGGAGGGTCCCGTTCGCCAATCTGACCCAGCCCAGCATGACAGTCTTGGAGAGCGTCGGGGAGTAACGGGCAGATGTGATGTAGCCGCTCAAGCCACTGCGGTCATACAGAACCGTTCCTTCTTCCGGAGCGGGGCCGTCAGTGGTCATTCCGATGAGCTGCCGGTCGAGGGCTATGTCGTTCGTCCGTACGACAGCCTGCCTCCCGAGAAAATCATTCTTGTCCAGGTTGACGGCCCAGTCGTGGCGAAGGCGTCGTGCCGTCGAATCAGCTTCGGTGTCCTGGCCGACGATGATGTGACCCTTCTCGAGGCGCAGTGTGAGAAGAGCCTCCAGCCCGTGAGGCCGCACACCAAGTGCCTTTCCTGCCTCCAGGAGCGTATTCCAGAGTTCGACAGATCGATTGATCGCGTGGTGGATCTCGTAGGAAATCTCTCCTGTGAAG
>JABDOU010000222.1 GCA_013043085.1 Acidimicrobiia bacterium | reverse complement strand
TGCTCATCCATGCAAGGGAGATCACAGCGGTAACGAACCAATGGGTCAATTCCTACAAACGACTCAATGGTGGATTCGAGGCGCCGAGCTGGGCGACGTGGGGCCACAACAACGAATCAGCCCTCGTCCGCGTGCCAACGGCCAAACGTGACAAACCCGATTCCGTTCGAGTCGAGTACCGGGCTCCCGATCCCGCCTGCAATCCTTACCTGGCCCTGGCGGTCATTCTGTCAGCGGGACTCAAGGGCATTCGAGATGAGTACGTTCTCGATCCAGAGGTATCTGGAAACGTCACTGAGATCGCGACCCACCCCGACTCCAAGATCCAGCATCTGCCCACCACCCTGTCAGAGGCTGTCGATGCCATGGAACAGTCTGCACTGGTGCGAGAAACACTGGGCGACCACGTGTTTACCTGGTTCATTCGCAACAAGCGCAAAGAATGGATCCGGTACAACCAGCATGTTTCCGGGTTCGAACTGGACGAATACCTCCCTCTGTTGTAATGGATCTCGTCGCCGTTTTTCCTCCGCATGCTCGACCGGGGGTGACGGACGCCCTTCTCGAAAGTGGTTTCAGGCCGGTCCCTGTCACGTCGGCCGAAGACGTTGTCGACTCGCAGCCTGGAGAGGGATGGGCGTTGCTGCTCCTCGATTTGATGGACGATGCGCCGAAGGCGCTCGAAATCGGTGACGAAGTTGCCCGTTTGACAGGCATTCCGGTACTCGCCATCTGTCAGGACAGTCAGATGGATGCAATCGTTGAGGCTGACTTCCTCACGGATTTCTTGATAGACGATGGGCCGAATCGCGAACTCGAGGTTCGGCTACATCGGATCGCCGGATCCGACGATGGCGCGCCGGGCGTCGAGATCATCTCCCACAAAGATCTGGTGCTAAATCTGGGAACATACCAGGGGGCCATCGGAGGTGTTCCTGTCGACCTCACCTTCATGGAGTACGAACTGCTCCGCTTCTTCGTCACCAACCCGGGGCGGGTGTGGTCCCGAGAGCAAATCCTGTCAAAGGTGTGGGGCTACGACTACTACGGGGGATCGCGAACGGTAGACGTTCACGTACGCCGGCTGCGCGTCAAACTGGGGGAAGAACGCGCCTCCTGGATTTCGACGGTTCGAAGCGTTGGCTACCGCTTCAGCTGACGTCCAGGCAATCGGGTTGGTGGTGACCATTCACGCAATGATGCTCGAAATATCGCGACCTCTCGCCGATACACGGTTCCGAACTAGGAGGGGCGTATGGAGCATTCAGCACGCGATGAAGTTGCCTGGGCGCTGATGGATTTTGGACCGACGAGGTTTGCCGTCGACCACTCGACCGCTGCTGACAGGATCGAGATCGTGGTCGACTATCTGATCGACAACATGTTGAAGAACCCGCAGGGCCGTACAGGTATGGAGATACCAACTGATCTCATGGCCGATCTCATGGGGTCGCACTACTTCTAGCTACGCAGTCACCTAACGAGCGGCGATCGCTTCGATCTCGACGAGAAAATCCCGTGGCAGGCGTGCCACCTCAATCGTTGAACGAGCGGGAGCCTCGGAGCCTACGAACTCGCCATACACCTCATTGACGGACGCGAAGTCATCCATGTCCTTGAGGAAGATTGTGGTCTTGACGACGTCGGTGAGCTCGAGCCCCAAGTCTTTGAGAATTGCGGTGAGGTTCGTCATGACGATCCGCGCCTGCTCGGCAGCGGTCTCTCCTCCTGGTTCACCTGTGGCGGGGTCAAATGCAACCTGACCGGAAATGAATACGAAGCCGTTGGCCTCGGCAGCAATGGAATACGGGCCGATGGCGGCGGGGCCGCTCGCTACTTCTGGAAGCGAGCGGGGCATAACCTCAGCAGAAGCTGTTGCCGCACCCGCAGGTGCGCTGTACGTTCGGATTGTTGATCGCGAACCCGGCACCCTGCAGTCCGTCTCGATAGTCGACTTCTGCTCCGGTGAGGTGCTCGGCGCTTGCCGAATCGACGACCACTTTCACGCCTTCGAACTCCGCGACGGTGTCATTGGTGTCAATCTCCGAATCGAAAAACATGTCGTACGAAAAGCCTGAACAGCCACCTGGCCGCACAGCAATTCGTAGCGCCAGCGAATCGTCGCCCTCATCGGTAATCAACTCTTTGACTTTGAGAGCCGCTGGGGAGGTAAGGGTGATCATGTCGACGTTTCTCCAATCGAATTCATCTGACGGTTGTGGCGATTCGGGATGCCTTTTTCGGGCCGTTCCAGAATCAGCGTAGAACCTATCAGAGTATACGTCGTCATTTGACGATCTCCCTTGAGAGATCGCATCAGGCCTCAAGATCGGGCGCCCGATACCATGGGTGCGTGGAATCTGTCGAAGCACGAATCGAGCAAGCCCTGCGCGGCGTAATCGACCCCGAACTCGGGGCCGATATTGTCGACCTCGGAATGGTCAAACGCGTGGAAGTCGACGACGGCACCGCGACGATTGGTGTTGCGTTGACGATCGCAGCCTGCCCACTCCGCGACCAGATCGAACAGGACGTCAAACGAAAAGTTCTTGCCCTGCCTGAGATTCGTGAGGTCCTGGTTCAGGTAACGGCCATGACCAGCGACGAGAAAGCTGAGATCATGAGCAAGGCCAGGTGGAAGGCTCGCGAGGATGCCGAACCAACCATGATTCATCCTTCAACGCGGGTCATCGCCATCAGTAGTGGAAAGGGCGGGGTGGGCAAAAGCTCGACTTCGGTCAATCTGGCGGTCGCACTTGCACAACGGGGCCTCCGAGTCGGGCTCCTTGACGCCGATATCTGGGGCTTTTCTGTGCCGCGCATGCTGGGGATCGGAAGCGTTCGACTCGAGGCCAATGACGACGCCCAAATCGTCCCGGTTCAAGCTCATGGCCTGGACGTGGTTTCGACCGGGCTTCTGATCGATGATGAAGACAAGGCCCTCATGTGGCGGGGCCTCATGTTATCCAAGGCGCTCGAACAGTTTCTGACCGACGTGGCGTGGCAAACACTCGACTACCTCGTCATCGATATGCCTCCCGGAACCGGTGACATTCAGATGGCGCTTTCACGGCTCCTACCACAAGCCGAAATGGTTGTCGTGACGACTCCTCAGCGAGCAGCGCAGAAGGTCGCGAGTCGCGTGGCCGACATGGCCAGACGTTCGTTCATGCCAGTCATCGGAGTCCTGGAAAACATGTCTGGCTTCACGACCGAGGATGGAAGACATTACAAATTGTTTGGCGAGGGTGGTGGTCAGGAGCTTGCCGATGATCTCGGTGTGCCGCTCGTAGGCCAGATTCCTCTGGATCCCTTCATCGTTGAGGCCGGCGACAGCGGCGTGCCACTGGTCATCAGCCACCCCGACAGTCCGGCAGCGGCTGCATTGGTGAATGTCGCCAAGCGACTCGTAGAACTCATACCTCCAGCTGAAGACGAGACGTGCACGGCGAGAATCGACCGATTGATCGAAGGTCTTCAGCGAATCAGCAGCTGACATTTCGTAGACGAACTACCTCGCCGGGCAACCCGTCTTCGCCACGATGTGTGGGGTGAAGGACCGCAAAGCGCGACAGACGAAAGTACTAGAGTTCGACATGACCACTCAGCGTGAACTATGTTGACACCAGAAGCTGAGGACGGCTACGGAACCAACCGTAATAGGAAGCGCGAGAGACGTAGGAAAAGGATGATGAAGCGAGGGGAATACAGTGATAGATGACGCGGTGGCGGGCTTGTTGCTCGGACTATTACTCAACGTGGTTTCGATGACGGTGCTGATGATGATTGCCCATCGACTCCTGGCAAAGCGTCCCGAGATCATGTTCATGCTTGGGATCATCTACGTCGTGGTGGTCGGAATCGCCTACACCATGCTCGACGTTTCTCTCGGCGTCGGCGCGGCCTTTGGACTCTTTGCGTTATTTGGTATTTTGCGTTTTCGGACGGGCACGCTCGGCGTTGCCGAGATGTCGCTTCTTTTCGCAGCACTCTCGTTAGCTGTCGTCAACTCATCCGGACCTTCGGGTCTGACGCTGACAGAACTGTTTGTCATCAATGCCAGCATCGTGATGGCCCTGGCAGTCGGTTTTCAGATCCTTTTCAGTCGAAACTCCGGCACGGAGCTTCACATCACCAAGGTCACCTATGACAGGCTCGACCTGCTGGCGAATGGCAAAGCCGAGGCGCTGCGGAGGGATCTGACAAAACGCACCGGCCTCGACATCGTCACCTTCGACATTCAGGGTATTGATCTTTCTACAAGTACCGCCGTCCTCCGGATTTCTCATCCCGTTGATGTTGCAGGCGCTTCAAATGAGAACGCGCCGGTCGCCGATCACGAAACAGGTCCGCAGGCACGGCCGAACGGAGAGACGCGGACCGTCGTCGATCTGCGGGCTCGGAGTGATCTCAATGGATCCCGCAGCAAGTCGTTCCCGCGCGACAACGGCAGCTGAAACCATTCCGTCCCATCGATCTACGGCTACCAATTCCGGTTCGGTACCGTGCCCTCATCCATCAGGTAGGAGAGATGGGTACGAACCGAACCTTCGGCTGCAATATGAAGGGCAGGGTTGAGCCCCGGGTACACGAGCGCACGTATGGCCTCGACGGTATCGGCTCCCGTTTCGATCGCCGACACGATCTGATCGTTGCGGGCGAGCCTGTGCTCGATGACCTCGTGCAGCCGGGCGCGTGGCTGTTCAATCACCGGACCGTGACCCGGATAGAGCGCGTCAAGACCGAGTGCCGACAGTCTTTCCAGCGTATCGAGGTATGCCGTCAGGTCCTCGATGATCACGGTGGATTCACCCATGAGAACATCCCCGATGAATCCAACGCCGTCACGTACGAACGTGACAGAGTCGTTCGTATGGCCCGGACTATGAATGCACGTGAGTACCTCTCCCCCGATCTCGATGTCCATCTCATCCGAGATCAAACGTTTTGCTTTGAATCGGGGAACAGGATCCATGGCAAAGACCGGAGCGGTGAATCGATCAGCAAGCGACTCGGCCGCGGGAGCGTGATCGGGGTGATGATGAGTAACAAGCACGCCGCCCACCTCGCGCTCGCCGATGGCTGCAGCCACGTTGTCGATGTGGTCGGGCATGATCGGGCCAGGATCGATAACTACCACCTGGCCACCGAATTCCAGGACATACGTGTTGGTTCCTGGCCCGGTGTAGGCCGAAGGGTTGTTCGCCAGCACGATAGAAAACGTCATGGCGTCGATTGTATGACGACTCGAACATCGCCTCGTCGTTTCGTGATCCTCTCCTTGTCGAGCCACTCGAGCATCGGGACTGCGTGGCGTCGCGTAACGCCGAGCGCATCACGGAATTCCGATACTGTAAATGGCTCCGTGAATGACCGGACTCGATCGATGAGAGCCTGCAAGGTATCCGGCAGGTAGAAGACGCCCTCCGCCAGCTCTTCTAGCTCACCCCGCCGCACCAGTGCATGCACCAGTTCCCGACCAACTCCGAGATCCGATATCTTGCCGGGGGCGAAGCCATCAGCTTTGAGTTTTCTCCGAGCTGTCTGCCAGGTGAGCTCCTGGTCGTCGCTGAGTGTTCCAGCGAAGTCTGCAGTCATGATTGCGGCCCCGGTTTCTGACAATTGGTCGCTCCAGTCCACCAGAGATTCGAGCGTCGCCTGATCAATACGCAGTCGGCTCGCCAGACTGGCCTTGGGGATGCCCGGTCTCAATGGGTTGGTTTCCTGATACGACCTCGTGATGTCGATGGCCCTTCTCTCCTGAGATTCGGCCCACGATCTCGACAACAACCACTTCCCTGCCGCTATGGCACTCGTATCTGACCCGCCTCCCGAGTGGGCTGCCAGCCGTTCGACGGTATCGACGCCGCGTGCATTCAATAACGATGTGGCCCGATCGTCCGCCGTGTTGATTGGGGCCGATGCCATCGATATATCGGGTTGTCTTGCAGGCGAGGGATCGAGAACAAGGCCACCGGCGACCACCATCCGTCTTCCGGCGTCGAAGAGAACGAATCTATCGCCGACTTCGGTAGGGACGGCGATCGGAAGCGTTATCGTCGCTAAACCAGTCTTCTCAATAGAGCCTTGAAGCGGGCGAACCCGGCACGACCAGGCGCCTGATCCGAGGTGCACGGAGAACGCTCCTCGCGACGTTATGGGGTCCTCGATGTTGCGTACGGTCTCGAGTCGTACCAACCATCGTGCAGACGGTTCCCAAGCGCCGCTTCGTCCGAGCATTGCGCCTCGCTTCAGATCGCCATGATCGACGCCGACCAGATTCACCGCAGTCCGATTTCCGGGAACGACCGTCGAGCGCGGTTCGTCGTGACTGTGCAGCCCCCGAACTCGCACCTCCCGTTCGAGCGGCCAGATCCACACCTTGTCGTCCACCGAAAGTGCGCCACCCGTGAGCGTTCCGGTCACCACCGTGCCAGCACCTGCAACCGGAAACACCCGGTCGACCCACAGTCTGGGTCTCTGCGAATCCGACACTCCCGCTCTCGACACAGCGGCATCAAGTTCCGACCGGAGTTGGTCGAGACCGGCCCCGGAGGTCGCTGATGTCAACACAACGGGAGCTCGTTCGGCCCCCGTGCCCGCCACCATGTCTTCAACCTCCATTCGGGCCAGCTCAGCAGTCTCACCGTCGACCAGATCCACCCTGCTCAGAGCTATGACGAGGTTGTCAATCCCGACGGCATCGAGCACGGCAAGGTGTTCTTCGGTCTGTGGCATCCAGCCCTCGTCAGCGGCTATGACGAGCAATCCGACATCGATCGACTCGATGCCGGCGAGCATGTTCTTCAAGAACTTTTCGTGTCCCGGAACGTCAACGAACCCGACCTCGGTTCCGCTCGGCAGCGTGGTCCAGGCGAAACCGAGATCGATCGTGAGCCCTCTGCGTTTCTCCTCAGCCCAGCGGTCGGGATCGCGTCCTGTGAGTGCGGTAACCAGCGTCGACTTTCCGTGATCGACATGACCCGCGGTTCCGATTACCGCCATCGATCAGCCGCAAACGGTTGCGACCGCGGCGGCGAGCATGCCGTCGTCGGTCTCGGCTACCGTGCGCACATCGAGAAAGAGGTCGCCTTTGGAACGCCGTGTAACGATCGGTGGATCATGATCCAGTAACGAGCGCCAGCGCTTGTCTGTGCCAGGACCAGGAATGCGAACGACAGGCCCGATGATTTCGAGTCCGGGAAGCGTTCCGCCGCCTGCAACGGACGAAGCCGATATCACTTCTCCAAAATTCGCCGCAATCCGATTTGCCCTTGCCCGCAAAACTTCTTCGGTTGCACCTGCCATCGACCACAGAGGAACGTCGCCGCCGTTTCCATCTGCATAGAGGTCGAGAGTTGCAGCCAGCCCGGCAAGTATGCCACTTGAACAACGTACTGCTCTGGCGGCGGGGTGCGCCCGTAGACGATCTATCAACGTTGACCGCCCAACAACAATGCCCGCCTGTGGTCCACCGAGCAGCTTGTCTCCTGAAAACATCACGAGGTCGGCACCGGCCTCCACAACCTGCCGTACGCCCGGTTCGTCCTTCAGCCAGTCCGGTGCACCTCCGGGCATCCAGGGAGCAGCTTGATCAAGGAGTCCGCTTCCCACATCGGCAAAAAAGTGGACTCCCCTCTTTCTGGACAACCGTGCGATCTCTTCATAGGACGCCTCGACCACGAATCCCGACATCCGATAGTTGGACGGATGGACCTTGAGTACGGCAGCCGTGTCAGCGTCGATCACCCTGTCATAGTCCTCCAGATGGGTCTTGTTGGTGGTGCCGACCTCGACGAGCAGGGTGCCGGTTGCTGCCATGAGCTCCGGCAAACGATACGAACCACCGATCTCGATGAGCTCGCCCCGTGACACCGGCACTTCGCGACCCTGGCAAAGTGCAGCCAGGCTCAAATACAACCCGGCGGCATTGTTGTTGACGACCAGCGCCGCCTCGGCGCCAGTGAGTTTGACGAGTAGATCATGCACGTAGCCCGCCCGGTCCCCCCTCGTTCCATCACCAAGCTTCAGTTCGGCATTGCTATAACCACCTCCGACCTGCTCGACCGCCCGTATCGCCGACTCGTGAAGTGGAGCCCGACCGAGATTGGTGTGGAGAAGTACGCCTGTCGCGTTTATAACCCGCATCGGTCTGCGTCGTTGCCAATCTTTGCTTTGATGTTCCGCCAGGACTACCGGATCCGACCCGTCTCGTCGCGCTTGATCGATAGCCTCGCGTGCGATCTCGACCCGGATGAGGTGGGGAAGAGATTCCGGAAGTTGCCGGGCGAGAGCGTCAACCGAGGGGAGCCGATGAAGCATGGGTCCAGCGTAGAGGCGAGATCGGGTTTAGTGCTGAGACCGACGGATTGCAGCAGCAGCCCTGCGCCGCTCGCTCTCGGTGAACCCACCCCAGATGCCGTAGGGTTCACGAATCGTGAGGGCATACTCGCGACAGTCATCGATGACAGGACAAACTGCACAGATGGCCTTGGCGCGCCCTTCTCTCCGTTCTCGCTCGTCTTTTCGCTCAGCGGAAGACGGCGGAAAGAACAAGCTCGCCTGGCCACCGGTGCACAACGCATCCTCTTGCCATTGCCGATCGGACGCGTAGAGCACCCGTCTCTCCCTCATGTGTTAGCGCGGCCAACCTACCAGCCCACAGTTGCCGACTCAAGATGAAATTCGAGCGGGTTTTTCCAAAACCGGTACCTGCGGTCCGGTTCGCCATAACATCGCTCGGATGCGGTTTCTTCGCGATGTCCAACAACGTTTCACCCGTCGAGGTGGCCGCTATTTGGCGGCCGGTCTCGCGTTCCTCGCGTTCACCGCGCTTTTTCCGATACTGCTGGTGGCAACCGCCGTCACGGGTTGGCTGTTTTCCCGCGACCCCGGTGTGGTAGATGGCATCATCGACACGCTGGGGCTCGGGCCAGACACATCCGATTTTGTGACCGACTTGTTGGAGCAGGGGGAAGCCAGCGCGACCGCCGCCACGATCATCGGATTCGTAGGAATGGTCTGGACAGGCATGGGAATGGCCGGCGCGGTTGCGTATCTCTACGACGCCGCCTGGGGAGTACCCACCCGGGGCTTGCTCGGCCGTCTGATCGGACTCCTATGGCTGATCGGCGCAGGAATCTTTTTCATCGGGTCCGTCTTTCTGACGGGGTTCTTCATCAACACCCCGTGGCTCGGAAACCTGCTGGGATTCATCACCCCATACGTCCTGTTTCTATGGACCTCGTGGATTTTGCCGAATCGCGACATCCACTGGCCTTCCGCACTCATCGGCTCCGCAGTTGGTGCGATCGGATTCCAGGTACTTGCCCTCATCGGAGCAATCGTGCTCCCGCAGTTGCTGGATAGTTTCTCGAGTCTCTACGGATCGCTCGGGGTCGTGTTTGCCCTCCTCGCCTGGATCTATCTCTTGAGCCGCGTTGTGACGTATGCAGCCATGATCGAAGGAACCGCCGGCAAGCGAGCGCTCGGAGAACAGACGACCGAGGTGTTCGGCCTCGATTTCTAGCGAGTCACTCGGCCGGATCAACCTCGAGCACGACACCAACGACCCGCGTGATAAGGACAGGATCCCCCGGGCTGAGAGCTGCGGCACGGGCACTGGTAGCCCGCCATCGAGCACCGTCTATCTGGATCTCACCG
Organism: Acidimicrobiia bacterium; assembly: GCA_013043085.1. Taxonomy (GTDB): domain Bacteria; phylum Actinomycetota; class Acidimicrobiia; order Spongiisociales; family SHLN01; genus JABDOU01. The sequence continues at coordinate 651 of JABDOU010000222.1, read as the reverse complement.
TTTGGATCGAACTCTGTCACGGCAACGGCACTTCGGCCCACGAGATGTTCCCGGCCGATGGTCGGTGTGGAAAACCGCGCCCGAACCACCGTCGTCATGGCGAATACGACCCACGAAACCAGCGCAAGAAACGAGAGAGCAACTCCCCACCACGGCATCTCGAGTCCAGGTTTTTCGACGATGAGCAGCATGCCACCAAGGAAGAAGCCGACCGTTCCCAGCACACTCCGCCAGGTTGGCCTCATCTGTTGAAAATCGACAAAGAATGCGAGGGTGGAGCCCACGACGAGCGAAACTGCCCACCATCGTGTCGGAAGGATGGACAAGCCGTAACCGCCAAGAAAGAGCAGCACGACCGATACGGCGGCTGCGACGCCGACCCCGGCTGCGTAAAACTCAAACGCCGATACCGCCAGGGCTGCGACCAGAAAGAACAAGGCGGCGGGCGGACTCAGCGCTATCCGGAGGAAGCGGTCAAAAAGCGAGGGATCATGGAAAACGACTTCGCCCACCGGCACGAGCAGATCGGGTTCAACCACCGAATTGGTGACGACATCGATGGGTGCGACGGATCCATCGGCGAGAACAATGGACTGATCCTGGGCAAGAAGGAGAAGCCCGCGCAACCCGGGAGCTTGTCCATCTGCTGAT
>JABDOU010000192.1 GCA_013043085.1 Acidimicrobiia bacterium | reverse complement strand
TCTGGGACCGTTGGCATCGCCGTCGGGGTGACGAGACGTTCGCCCATGCGGCGCTCGCCGAGATGATTGAGCAAGACATCCCCGTCGCCCCGAGGTGATGTGATGGACGACCCATCTCGCAAACGACCCGGGATCGAGATCCCGGACGAGCTTGCTGAGTCCGTCAGGCTTCCGGAAGATTTGAACGCCGACGCCCTGGGACCGTATACCGTGCCCAGCCTCACCCGTCGGCGCAAGGCGGGTGTCTATTACTTGGGTGGTGCAATCCTCACGGCATGGGCTGCCAGCACCTCGTTACCAAACGGCTTGTTCGTTGCCGCGGTCGGCATGCTGGCTATCGGCCTGTTTCACTTTTTCACGGCGTGGGATATCGAGGTTTCAGATGCCGACGCCCTGACAACGGCGAACGCCGAGATCGGATTTCCGGTTGGTCACGCCTCGGCTGCGATGAGCTTCGAGGGGTGGCGAGCCCGACCGATGTGGAACGTTCTCGTGTTCTCGTCTGACGATCCGCCCTCAGAGCGCGGTTTGGTCAGGATTGACGCAATGGATGGAACGATCCACGAGACGCTTCGTGAGGCGAACATCGATTCGTAACGGGACCCGTTTGAAGCCTCAGCGGTCGGCGAGTGGTACGAAGTTCCGATCGACGGCTCCAACGTATACCTGGCGAGGCCGCCCGATACGCGTCCGGGGATCTTCGGTCATCTCCTTCCATTGAGCGATCCACCCGGGAAGTCGCCCGATGGCAAAGAGCACCGTGAACATTCTTACGGGGAAGCCGAGAGCGCGAAAGATTATGCCTGAATAAAAGTCAACGTTGGGAAAGAGCTTTCTCTCTATGAAATAGTCGTCTTCGAGCGCCACTTGTTCGAGTCCGGCAGCGATGTCGAGCAGCTCGTCTTGTCGGCCCATTGCCTCCAGGACGTCCTTGGCGAAGTCTTTGAGAACGTTGGCACGCGGATCGAAATTCTTGTAGACGCGATGTCCGAAACCCATCAGGCGGAACGGGTCATTCTTGTCCTTGGCCTCGGCGACGTACTTTTGGTAGTCCCCGCCGTCTTCCTTGATGTTTGCCAGCATCTCGATGACGGCCTGGTTGGCTCCACCGTGGAGTGGTCCCCAAAGAGCATTCATACCGCTCGAAACGGAGGCAAACATGTTGGCTTCCGATGAGCCTGCCATCCGTACGGTGGCCGTTGAGCAATTTTGCCCGTGGTCGGCGTGCAGAATCAATAACGCGTCAAGAGCCCGGGCCACTACCGGATCGACCTCGTACTCATGCGTTGGCAGGGCAAACATCATGTGCAAGAAATTCGAAGAGTAATCGAGGTCGTTTCGCGGGTAGATGTAGGGCTGGCCAATGGATTTCTTGTAAGCAAAGGAAGCCACGGTCGGCAGCTTTGCGATGAGGCGGATCGATGACTCTGAGACCTGTTCAGGGTCTGACGGATTGTGGTAATTCTCGTAAAAGGTCGACATCGCCGAGGTGGCGGCAGAGAGAATTCCCATCGGATGGGCGGCCCTCGGAAAGGCGTCGAACAGCCGCTTCATTTCTTCGTTGAGGAGCGTATGCATCGTGATCTCATTGCGGTATTTCGTGAGCTGGTCGGATGTGGGCAGCTCACCGTTGATCAGCAGATAGGCGACCTCGAGGAACGAGGCATTCCTGGCCAGGTCTTCAATTCCGTATCCCCGGTATCTGAGAGCACCCGCCTCACCATCGATGTAGGTGATCGCGCTTTCACAAGATGCCGTATTTCCAAAGCCGTAATCCAGGGTCACGAAGCCCGTGTCAGCGCGCAACGTGCTGATATCGATGCCGTGATTCCCGATTGTGGCTTCGTCGATCGGCCACTGGGTAACAGAGTCTCCGATGGTAATTTCGGCTTTGTCCGGCACCTGACTCCTTCGAATGGGCGACGTGCCTACTTTAACCGTCGCGAATCTTGTAGTACCGGCGGCACCTCAGCCTCTATGCTTGCCGAATGGTGACGGAGTTCGAATCTCTTACATATGGCGGTGTTGTGCGTGCTTGACGTTAAAGCTCGCGAACCTCTCCAATGGATCCTGGTGCCAGTGGCGAGGGTATTCGTCCGTTTGGGGGTCTCGCCGGGAGTCTTGACGGCGACCGGTTTCCTCGGAATGATCACCGGCGCGATCCTGATTGCCCGCGGGCATTTGCTTTCCGGAGTCTGGCTGTCCGCCGCCGGGGCCATCCTCGATGTCATTGACGGATCCGTGGCCCGCGAATCTGGCAAAGCGTCAGAACGTGGTGCTTTGCTGGACACGGTCACCGACCGGCTTGGAGAAATAGCCTTGTTCTGTGGCATCGGGTTCTACATGGCGGAAAACGGCCAGCCGCGAGCCGCAGCCCTGACAGTTCTTGGGATCGGATTCTCTCTCGTGATTCCGTTCATCCGTGCGCGAGCGGAGGCAGCCGGCGCCGAAGGAAAAGGCGGGCTCATGGGCAGGGCGGAGCGTTTGATACTCGTCCTGGTCGGCCTTGGCCTGGAGGGTTTGGGATTGCAGCCGTTCGAATTCTTCCTCGGTGTCGATCTCGGTATCTTTGAAGCCTCTCTCTGGCTGCTGGTTGTCATGACAGGTCTCACGGTATTGCAGCGGTTTCGGAACACTTGGGTACAGCTCGGCGCCTAGTCGAACTTGCTTCCTACGGTGCGTTTCGCATCGCGGGAACGGCTTTCGGTTTGTTACCCCTTCCAATCGCCCAACATTTTGGGCGAACCATGGGAATCCTCATATCGAGGGTCGTCCCGGGGAGGTCGGCGATGGCGGCCCGTCATTTTGAGCGGGTCACTGGTCGGCCCGCAAGCTCCCGTGAAGTCCGGGCGATATTCGGTTCGTATGGCCGCTACTACGCCGAGCTGTTCTGGGCGCGACCTGGAAAGCTGGAACCGTTCGTAGATCACATGACAATCGAGGGCGAAGAAAACCTGGACGAACCGAAAGCGAACGGCAAAGGCATCATTCTGGTTCTGCCTCACACCGGCAACTGGGAGGTGGCCGGTCTCGAGGCCGTCCGACAGGACGTGCCTGTGCTGGCTGTGGCCGAGAACCTGCCAAATCGGTACATTCGTGAGTGGTTCGTGAAGGCGCGCGCCGCCCACGATATCGAGATCGCGATAGCCCGGAAGGGCGTAACCGCCGAACTCGTGAAGCGGCTGCAGAATGGCGGCACGCTTGCCCTTCCGTCCGATCGCGACCTTTCTGGCCGGGGTGTCAAGGTGAATTTCTTTGGAGAAGAAACGACGTTGCCGCTTGGGCCCGGGCTTCTGGCAGAGCGTACGGGGTCTCCAATCATCCCGGTTGGTGTGTACTTTCGCGGCCGTGGGCACCATCTTGTTGTCCATCCTCCGCTGCCCGACGCCACTGGAGCCGACGTCGAGCAACGTTTGCGGGAACGGACGCAAGGGATGGCGGAAGCTTTCGAAAAGATCATTCGCCTTGCACCGGAACAGTGGCACATGCTTCAGCCGAACTGGCCGTCCGATCGCGCAGCCAGATGAAGGTCGCCGTTGTGTGTCCGTATGCGGTCGATCACTTCGGAGGCGTGCAGCATCAGGCGATCCAGCTCGTCGACTGGTTGCGCGAGGCCGGCCATGACTCGAAGCTCATAGCCCCGGGGCGCTCCGGCGGCCCCCTGGGGACCGAGCATCTCGGATCTTCGGTGAACGTCCCGGGTAACAGATCCGTGAGCCCGATTTCGCTCAATCCGCTCGTGTACCGGCAGGTCCTTGAAGCAGTCGATGGGGCAGACGTGGTCCATGTTCATGAGCCGTTGATGCCCCTCGTAGGGTGGGCGACGCTGGGCGCTCGCCCTCTGGTCGCTACCGTCCACGCGTCGCCGTCGCGACTCGTTCGCACGATGTATCACAGGGCCGGGCGGGGCGTACGAAAGGTATTTCGTAATGTCGACGTGTTAACCGCCGTTTCCGAAGCAGCGGCCGCACCGCTCCGCCTTTCAGGCCTGCACCCGAGGGTTATTCCCAATGGCATCGACGTTGCGAGCTATACCAGGGACAACCGGCCAGGCACGGTGGTTTTCGTAGGTAGGGACGATCCCCGAAAAGGACTTGATGTGCTCCTCGATGCGTGGCCAGGCGTGCTCGAACGCCATCCCGAAGCCGTGCTGACAGTCGTCGGGACCGCACGACCCACGCGAGAAGGAGTCCGCTTCCTGGGGGTTGTTTCCGAGGACGTCAAGCGGCGAGTGTTGTCCGAATCGTCGATTCTCGTAGCCCCGAACCTGGGAGGGGAGAGCTTCGGGATCGTTCTAGCCGAGGCGATGGCATCGGGCTGCGCTCTCGTAGCCAGCCGGCTTGACGCCTTTGCGAAGGTCGCGGGAGGTGCGGCCAAATTCTTTCCTCCCGGGGACTCCGGTGCTCTGGCGAATGCGGTCGCCGGTCTCCTCGTAGATCCGAAGGGACAGCGACGGCTCACGAAGGCCGCAGATCGGGCCGTCAAAGCATTCGACCGTTCTAGCGTGCTCGACGCGTACCTCAAGGCGTACGGCGATGCGGTCGAACATACCGGTAGCTAGAACGCGAATTCTGTCTTAGCCTTCAGCGCCCAAGGAGACACCGTTGAACAGAACCCATCTTGTAAAAGCCGTCGGGATTGCAGCATTCGTTGTGATCGCAACAGCTTGCTCCGGCGGCGCGTCGACCGATACGACCAGCACGCCGGTCGCAAGCCTCCCTGCGACGACCAGCACAACGACCACTACCACGACGACCACCACAACGACGACCACAACTACGCTCCCGCCGACCCCCCGTCCTCTCACGGGAATTGATGCAGAGATCTCCGAGCAACAGATCCTCATAGCCAAATACTCAAATGCAACCAAAGGCCGTCCGCAGGAAGGTCTCGGCCTTGCCGAAATGATCGTAGAAGTGAATGTCGAGGGAGGCGTTCCACGCTTCCTGGCCTTTTTTCAGACCGAGTATCCCGACCTCGTCGGACCCCTCCGATCACTACGGGAGGTCGACCCGAAATTGATTGCGCCGTGGGACGCAAGAGTCGTGAGTTCGGGTGGCCAGCGTTCGGTTCGAAACGCAGTCCAGGCCGTTGCTGTGGAAGAGAGCATGGATACCGTTCGCTACGGTTATTCGCGTCAAGACGGGCGTTCGTTTTTGTACTCGGTGATGTTCGACACATCCCAGCTGCCAGATCGCGGTTGGGACGGAGATGCTCCGAACCTCCTCACCTTTTCTCCGGAAGCCCCGGAGGGCGAGGCCGCACCATCTATCACGGTCAATCAGTCCGGCATCCATCGCGTCACCTGGGAGTACGAAGACGGCGAGTATTTGAGGTCGCAGAACACGACGTTCTCCAGTCGAAGTGCTCAGGCTCCGCACCTCGACGCTCTCGACGAGCAACTGACTGCCGATACCGTCGTACTGTTGTGGGTGGTCGAACTCGATACCGGTCGACGCGATTCAGCAAGTCAGAAGGTTCCTGACTTCCGGGTGACAGGCGAGGGCGACGTGACTGTGTTTCGCGACGGTGTGGTTGTCGAAGGGCGCTGGGAACGTGAGAACGAGTCAGATTGGTTCACGCTCGTGGACGAATCCGGACAGGAGATCGGCCTGGCCGAGGGTCGCACGTGGTACCACCTGATCCCGACCTATCAGAGTGCTGAATACTGAGCGAAGCTCGATGCCTCGAGATCTGTTGGCAGACCTTCGGTGAGACAACCCGGGGTCAAAGGCGGGCCTCACAGCTACACTTTCGGCTCACCGATAAGGAGCGATCTTGGAGGCAGAAACCGGATCCGACCGCGTAAAGCGTGGCCTGGCAGAGATGCTCAAAGGCGGGGTCATCATGGATGTCGTCACCCCGGAACAAGCACGTATCGCAGAAGAAGCCGGGGCGGTGGCCGTCATGGCACTCGAGCGCGTGCCTGCAGACATTCGTCTACAAGGCGGAGTGGCGCGGATGTCGGATCCCGACATGATCCAGAGTATCCAGGATGCTGTATCGATACCTGTGATGGCCAAGGCTCGTATCGGTCATTTCGTTGAAGCCCAGGTGCTCGAGTCACTAGGCGTCGATTACATCGACGAAAGCGAAGTATTGACACCGGCCGATACGCAGAATCACATCGACAAATGGAAGTTCACAATCCCTTTCGTGTGCGGTGCGACCAATCTGGGTGAGGCGCTTCGCCGAATCGGCGAAGGTGCTGCCATGATTCGCACCAAAGGCGAGGCAGGCACCGGTGACGTCAAAGAAGCTGTCACCCATGCACGGACGATTTACGGTGAGATTCGCAAGCTCACCACGCTCGACGAGTCGGAGCTCATGGCTGCCGCACGTGATCACCGGGCTCCGTACGCGCTGGTACGAGAGGTGGCCGAAACCGGCCAGCTACCCGTTGTGAATTTCGCTGCGGGTGGCATTGCCACTCCTGCCGACGCCGCGTTGATGATGCAGCTCGGCGTTGACGGCGTCTTCGTCGGGTCTGGAATCTTCAAATCCGGTAATCCCGAGGTTCGTGCCAAAGCGATCGTCGAGGCGACAACCTACTACCAGGATCCTTCAATAATCGCCAAGGTGTCTCGCAACATCGGCGAAGCCATGGTCGGAATCAACAGTGACGACTTGCGAGACGAACAGCTTCTGGCTCCTCGGGGCTGGTAGACGTGCGGGTCGGAGTGCTGGCCCTACAAGGCGATGTTCGTGAGCATCTGGCTGTGATTGCGTCCCTCGGGCACACCGGGGTGGCAGTCAAATATCGGGAGGATCTCGACGACCTCGACGCATTGATCATCCCGGGTGGCGAATCAACAACAATCGGCAAGCTGGCTGACCGGTTTGAGTTGCTCGAACCGATGAAGAAGCGCATCGCCGAGGGACTCCCCACCCTTGGTACGTGCGCCGGCATGATCCTGCTCGCAACCGCAACGACAGGTGAACCGCAGCACCTTATAGGCGAGCTCGACATCACTGTGGAACGGAACGCCTTTGGGCGCCAGGTCGACTCGTTCGAAGCCGATCTGGACGTCGAGGGCCTGGACGAGCCATTTCATGCGGTATTCATCAGAGCCCCGTTGGTCGTCTCGGCGGCGGATGACGTGGAGGTTCTGGCGGCGGTGGATGGGCGACCCGTGCTGGTGCGTCAGGGTCATATGATGGCGGCATCCTTTCATCCCGAGTTGACGAACGACGATCGGATTCACAAGATGCTCATCTCGTCGGTTACGGAGCGCTAGATGTCCGGACATTCCAAATGGTCGACCATCAAACACAAGAAGGGCGCGAAAGACGCGAAGCGAGGCAAGCTGTTCGCCAAGCTGGTCAAGATCATCGAAGTTGCTGCCCGCGAAGGGGGAGGGGATCCCGACTCCAATGCGTCTCTGGCCAATGCCATCCAGAAAGCAAAAGACTCCTCCGTTCCCAAGGACAATATTGAGCGCGCCATCGCTCGCGGAACGGGCGAAGTCGAAGGAGTCAATTACGAGGAGATGTGGTACGAGGGCTACGCACCCGGCGGCGTCGCCGTGTTCGTTCATGCGCTCACGGACAATCGCAATCGGGCCTCGTCCGACATCAGGGCGGCGTTCAGCAAGAACGGCGGCAACCTCGGCGAACCAGGGTCCGTCGGCTATCTGTTTAGTCAGATGGGCCAAATCATCTGCAACGGAGACGAAGAGGCAGTCATGCTGGCTGCTCTGGATGCCGGAGCCGAAGACATCCGTCCGTCTGATGATGGTTGGGAAGTCATCACGCAGGCAACCGATTTGCCCGCAGTTCGAGCTGCGCTCGAGGCGGCAGGTATTTCGATAGCGAACGCGGAAGTGACGCAGCTCCCATCCGTTGAGGTGACACTCGACAAATCGACGGCAAGCCAGGTCTTGAGAATCCTGGACGCTCTCGACGATCTCGATGACGTGCAAGACGTGTACGCGAATTTCGACATTCCCGAAGACATCATGGAGGAACTTGGCGCCGACGCCTGAACGTTAACGGCCAGTTTTCTTGTGAGCCTTTTTCCTGGCTTTCGTCAAGCGTTTTGCATCTGACTGGAAGAGATTGTCCTCGAGCGGCTCCAGGAGTTCGATGACCCGATCGAAATCCTTGGCCGCGAACGAAAGTTTGGCCTCGTCGAGACGCTCATGGCGGGGGAGATCTCCCGCGACTTCAGCAACCCTCTCCAGGAGATCGGTATCTGCCCGTTCGATCTGCGGCCAGAGCCTCGCGACCGAAACAGAAGCGACCGTCAAGTACTCGTCTAGGCGATCCGGCGTGTGAAGATATCGCCGATCCGGCAACGTTTCGGACGTGAGCGTTCTGTTCCAGTCCTCGAGTCGGAAACCGTCGAGCATTACGGTCGCTGAATAGTCCCGCTCTCCGTAGGACACCGCAGCCGGCCGTTCGGGCGCGAAGGTGCATCGGAACGGGTAGCGAATCGTCATGTGGTCGGCTGGCTCTGCTTCGAACTCTGTGAGATTGACCATTGCGACATCTCCCGACCAGAACTCGAATCGTTTCGGTGCGGACGTTGCGAAAGCTTCTGCTAGTTCGGGCTCACTTGGGGGAGTCAAGAGACCACAAAGATGACGGCACATTCGGATCCTCCTATTCATGCTTTTCGGCCCATTCCGTCGCGATCTTGAGAGCCCTGAGGGTCGGTCACGAGGCAGGGCTCAAGCATCAGACCACAATCTCAGACAATATTTTCGCGACCCACTGGTGAAGAGATGGTCGTCTCGGTTAGGTTGACCACCGTTCAAACCAACGCGGGACGATCGACGGGTCGAGTCGCCGAGGGGCGAACGCATGCGAGGTGCACGAAGCTTTACAGCACTTCGTATTGTGTCACCGCCAGGTTCGGGAAAGCCAGAGACGCTCAGGTGTCGAAGGTGCCACCCGAACCTACCTGGAGCGAGACCCGGCAACGGGACTCGAGCGCGGGGACGGAGCAGGTGTTGGAGACGACGTCTGGAACGTGCCCGCAACCAGCGCCCGGAGTTGATACTTGGAGACGGGACGCTCCGTCGGACTTGGAGACTTGTCCGTCCGGGAAGATCGGGCCAAGCAACCCATTCGGGGTCGGAGACACAAGACGAGCTCGGAAAAACCCCACGGGTGAAGCCGGGAAAAACCGCCGAGAGGTAGGTGGATCCCACCAAGGCAACATCTGTGGGGTTTTTCGTGGTTGTCGGGAACCCTTCGGGTTCCTTGGGAGTTGCTTCGCAACTCCGCACACGTTGGATTGAAAAAAAGCAACTCCGCTCATGTTGGATTGACGCAAACGCAACTCCGCTCACCCTGGATTGACGCAAAGGGGCTGGGAACCCTTCGGGTTCCTTGGGAGTTGCTTCGCAACTCCGACATTGACGCAATGGGGCTTGAAGACTCTGCGCATGCCATCCGATGAACTTGCATGCCATCCGATGAACTTGCCTGATCAGTAGTCTCATAGAACATATGTTCGTTTTAGGGATCGATCCCGGTGTTTCGCGGTGTGGGTTTGGGGTTCTGGATGCTCGGGCCGGGAGCGTCACTGCCATCACGGCGGGCGTGTTTACTACGCCGCCGGAGATGGAGTTGCCGATGCGGTTGCAGGAGATCTACCGTGACTTGACCGCGTTGATTGACGAGTATCAGCCCGAAGTCATGGCGATCGAGCAGGTCTTCACCAATCGGAACCTGAACACGGCGGTGGCGGTTGGTCGGGCGTCGGGGGTGGCGATGCTGGCCGCGGGACAGGCCGGGATGGGTGTCTTCGAGATCAGCCCGTCCGCGGTTAAGTTGGCCGTGACCGGCTATGGCCGGGCGGACAAGCAACAGATTCGGTATGCCATCATGCAACAACTCAAGCTGAAGGTGCTCGACGCGCCGGCCGACGCCGCCGATGCGCTGGCGTTGGCGTTGAGCTATGTGCGATCTCACCGCCCAAACATTCCTTCGGGAGCGTCCTCGTGATCGGACGGCTTCGAGGGACACTGGCGAGTTCGTTCTCTGAGCAGCTGCTCATGGATGTGAACGGGGTTGGCTACCTGGTTGCCGTCACTCCCAGCACCCTCGCAGAACTGCCGCCGATCGGCGAAGAGATTGTGCTGCACACCCACACCCACGTGCGCGAGGATCAGCTTTCGTTGTACGGCTTTCTCGAAGCCGGCGATCGAAACACCTTTCAGATCCTGCTGGGTGCGAGTGGCGTCGGTCCCAAGTTGGCCCTGGCGATCCTTGCGACCCTCGATGACGTGCGCTTGCGAGAAGCTGTCAACGCTCAGGACACAGCGGCCCTGGAGATGGTTCCCGGGGTAGGTAAGCGGACCGCTCAGAAACTCATTCTCGAATTGCGGCCGAAGCTCGATCTGCCGACCGGTGAAATACCCGGCGATGCAACAGACCACAGCGAGGTGAGGGACGCACTCGAATCGCTTGGCTTTGCTCCACATGAGGTCCGGGAAGTGATGATCGATCTCACCGAGGGTGATACCGAAACCATGCTGAAGGATGCTCTACAACGACTGGGACAAACATGAGGGAAGATGGCTTGCTAGCCGGTTCGGCACTGGAGGAAGATCAGACCGAGGCGTCGCTACGACCAAAGCGGATGGAAGATTTCGTCGGACAGGATCCGCTGAAGGATCGTCTCGGCATCATGATCGAGGCCGCCAAGTCCAGATCCGAGACACTCGATCATGTGTTGTTGTCCGGTCCACCGGGACTCGGTAAGACGACGATGGCAGTCATCCTCGCAAATGAGATGGAGGGCCAGTTGCGGCTCACATCGGGACCGGCGCTCGAAAGGCCAGGCGATCTCGCCGGAGAACTGACGAATCTCTCGGAAGGCGACGTGTTCTTCATCGATGAGGTGCATCGCTTGCCGCGTCAGGTCGAGGAGGTCCTGTACTCGGCGATGGAGGACTTCAAACTGGACATCATGGTCGGCAAGGGACCATCGGCGCGATCGATTCGTCTCGATCTGCCAAGCTTTACGCTGATCGGAGCGACCACGCGGCTTGGCAAGATTTCGTCACCTCTTCGCGACCGGTTCGGCGAGGTCGGCCGTCTCGATTATTACCCGCCCGAGGATCTGGGCTTGATCGTCGTGCGATCCGCTTCGATCCTCGGTGTGCAGATCGACGAAGCGGGCGCTGCAATCATCGCCTCCCGTAGCCGCGGCACGCCGAGAATCGCCAACCGCCTCTTGAGGCGGGTACGTGACTTTTCCACGGTTCGTTCGGACGGGCTCATCACTGCCGAAACCGCAAGAGACGGCCTCCTTGCGTTCGAAGTCGATGAGGCCGGACTCGACGAGGTCGATCGTGCCATCCTCGAAGCCGTGATTGACAAGTTTGGTGGAGGACCGGTCGGGCTTTCAACGGTGGCGATTGCGGTGGGTGAAGAGCCCGAGACGATCGAGGACGCCTATGAGCCCTTTCTCATTCAAAAGGGTTTGCTGCAACGGACGCCACGAGGAAGAGTCGTCACCGCAGCTGCGTACGAGCATATGCAGCGGATTCCTCCTGCCAGGCTGAACCATCAGCAAACACTCCTCGATTAGTGGATCTTGCCGATTTTTCGTATGAGCTGCCGCGCTCTGCAATAGCCCAACACCCCGCGTCGCCACGCGATAGCGCCCGGCTGCTCGAACTTGACGGCTTGAGAGATCATGTGTTTTCGGACCTTCCGACTCTTCTCAGTCCAGGAGATCTGCTCGTCGTCAACCGAACTCGTGTACGGGCCAGTCGACTGCGCGGCAGCAGGGGTACGGGCGGATCGGCGGAGTTGTTGCTCCTTCAAGATCTAGGCGAAGAGCGATCAATCTGGTCGGCGCTGGTGCGTCCGGCAAAAAAGCTTGCGGTTGGTGACTCAATCGTCGCAGGACGGATCGTAGCCACAGTTCTCGAACACCACGGAGAGGGTCTGGCAACCGTTCTCGTGGAGGCGGATGGAGACGTCGAGGAGGCGATCGCGCTATCGGGCGAGATGCCGTTGCCGCCCTACATCACCGAACGCCTGGCCGATCCCGACCGCTATCAGACCATCTACGCCCGGGAACCGGGCAGCGCGGCAGCGCCGACGGCCGGACTGCACTTCACCGA
>JABDOU010000181.1 GCA_013043085.1 Acidimicrobiia bacterium | reverse complement strand
TTTAATGGATACGATCAAGAACATGTTTGGCGGCGCCAAAGACGCTGCCGGCGAGGCGAAAGATGTTGCGGGTGGCGCGATGTCCAAAGCGAGCGACATGGCAAGCGATGCCGTCGAAAAGGCTTCTGACATGGCCGGGAGCGCTCTGGATAAGGCAGCCGAGAAGGTGTCAGACATGGGCGGTCCGGTTGCGGACATGGCCGGCGGCGCCGTTGACAAAGTCAGAGATGCGGTCGGCGGGATGTCGGATGCGGCGGAGGCTGCCATCGAGGACGCAACGGACGGTGAAGACGCCACCGAAGGCGCATAACGACGTTGGTTCGATCAACTGACGGGGACCGTGTTCGGTCCCCGTTGTTGCGTCCAGCCGACCTTCCGTGGGTCTTCGTTGGTGGTGCAGCCGGAGCGTGGTCGCGCTACGGTGTTGCGGCTGCGGTACGCGAGTTCTCGGAAGCAGATCCGATGTGGGCGACTCTCATCGTGAACGTCGTGGGGACGTTCGCTCTGGCGATATTTCTGGTTCGCAAGCCTGGTCGCAGGGCCCGATTGGCAGCCGGAACCGGGTTTCTCGGCTCGTTCACGACCTTTTCAGCTTTCGCAGTCGACACGCTCGAAGCCGGGTTTGTTCGAGGCGTCCTGTACGTTGTCCTGAGCCTGGGACTCGGATGGGCGGCCGTTCAGCTCGGTAGCAGGGAGAGAGCATGATCTTTGCCATCGCTGCCGGGCTGGGAGCCGTTTCCCGTTTCGTTTTGCGGTCCGTCGTGGATTCGCCGACCGGCACCATGCTTGCAAATGTCATCGGCGCAACCATGCTGGGGTGGCTTGTCGCAGGCCCCTGGACCGATCACGAGATGTGGGTGGCGGGCACTGGATTCCTGGGCTCGTTCACAACGTTTTCGACCTGGATGTGGGAGTCGAAAGAGAATCCGGCCCCGATTTTCGTGACCCTGGTGGCCGGTCTCATTGGCGCCTGGATCGGCTCGCTGGCCGCTTAGGGCTCCCTGGTCCCTCGGGTGTTGATGAGATCAACCAACACGTCGGGGCGGTCCGTGATGATGCCGTGTACGCCGGTATCGAGTAAGGCGGACATGGTGCCGGGATCATTCACCGTCCACACGTGGACCTGCCGGTTGATGGACTCGGCTGCCTCTATGAGCGAGCGATCAGCAAGGTTGCGGAACAGAAACTCCTCGGGGAATTGCAGCGCTCGAGCCCTTGTCTTCAGCGGTCTCCCGCGCCGTGATGCAGCGAAGATCGCGAGACTCTCGCCAGGCCCGGCGGACGTTGCAACCCGGTGCTCGCTTGCCTTGCGAAATGCGCGCAGGCGTCGATCGGAGAAGCTGCCGACGATCACTCGATCCTCCCAACCGTGTCTTTTCAGGAAAGTTGCGAGATCATGTTCGAAGCCGGCTTCTTTGAGATCAAGCACGAACCCGACGTCAGGAAACGCCTCCATTGCCGCTTCCAAGGAGGGGATGGTTATGCCCTTGCCGCGCTCCGGAAAACCCTGATGTGGGGCGAACCAGAATCCGGCGTCGCGTTCCTGGAGTTCCGACCAGGAGTGTGCGCGGACGGGGCCGATTCCGTCCGTAGTGCGGTGCAGTGCATCGTCGTGAAAACAGACGAGGACGCCATCGGAGGTTCGATGCAGATCGGTTTCGACAAACCGGACGCCCAGGTCGATGGCTCCCTGGAACGCTGTCATTGTGTTCTCAGGCCACAAGAGTCTGCTACCACGATGGGCGATGGCGAGGGGCAACTCGGATTCCCAAAACATGATGCGAGCATAAAGGATGGCCCCCTCTAACCTCACAAGACATGATCGCCTGGTTTGCCTACGTCCTCGCGTTTTTTCAAGGTCGGCTTGAAGAATTGCCAAGCGATCTGCTCGATCGGCTTCCGACCGATACCGTGGAAAAGATCAAGCAGGGAGCACTGGACAAGTTGCCCTCCGATGTGGTCGATGCCTTGCCCGACGAGGTTGCGGCCCAGATTCCGGATACGCTCGTCGAGGCGGCGCAGCGCAATCAATTGTTGGCGGTGCTCGCCGTGCTTGCGGCGGTCGGTTTCGTATGGGGCCTGTTCAAACGGCTCGCGAAACTCGCGATCGGGCTGGCCGTTCTGGCCGTCATTCTCTGGTTTCTCTACTTGCGGTCCTGAGCCGACTCGAGGCTCGGTTTGAACGACGGACGGGATGCCTCGAATGCGGCAACCTCTTCGCCGTGGGCCAGTGTGAGGGCAATGTCATCGAGTCCGTTCTGGAGGCAGTGCTTGACGAACGGGTCGATGGCGAAGTGGGCAACAAAGCCATCGGCAGTCACAGTTTGCTCTTCCAGTTCAATCGTGACAATCGTGCCGTGATCGGCCGTCGCCATAGCGCCAAGTGCCGCAACCTCATCCGGGCTGAGCTCGATGGGGAGGAGGGCGTTTTTGTAGCAGTTATTGCGGAAAATATCGGCGAAGCTAGGCGCGATTACAGCCTCGAATCCCCAGTCGCTGATGGCCCAGGGAGCGTGTTCGCGGCTTGACCCGGATCCAAAGTTTTCGCCAGTCACCAGCACTCTGGCCTCCTGATAATCAGGATGGTTCAAAATGAAATCGCGTTTGGCTTCTCCTTCTTCGTCGTAGGCCCACTCGTGGAACAGAAATGGCCCAAATCCGCTGCGTTCGACTCGTTTCAAGAAGTTCTTGGGGATGATCTGATCGGTATCGAGGTTGTTGACGAGTAGCGGAACCATCGTCCCCGAGATCGTTGATACGGACTTCATGCCCATTCCCGAATATCGACAAAATGGCCCTCGACGGCAGCTGCCATCGCCATGGCCGGACTGACCAGGTGTGTTCGGCCACCCCTACCCTGACGTCCCTCGAAGTTGCGGTTTGAGGTGGAAGCGCAACGCTCGCCCGGGTTCAGGATGTCGGGGTTCATTCCGAGACACATCGAACAACCGGCGTCTCGCCACTCGAATCCTGCATTCTTGAAGGTGACGTCGAGGCCCTCTGCTTCTGCCTGGAGCTTCACGAGGCCTGAGCCCGGCACGACCATGGCCGAAACGTTCGGATGGACGGTCTTCCCCTCGAGGACCGCAGCCGCCGCCCTGAGATCTTCGATACGGCCGTTGGTGCACGACCCGAGGAACACCCGGTCTATCGAGATGTCGCGGATCGGTACCCCTGCGGGCAAGTTCATGTACTCGAGTGCCCTGGCGACAGACCCCCTCTCGACAGGATCGCTGTAATCGTCCGGAGAGGGAACCACTCCCGTCACCGGCACCGCCTGACCCGGGTTGGTGCCCCACGTCACGAAGGGAACGATGTCGTTGCCATTGAGCTGTACGTCGTTGTCGAAGACGGCGCCCTCGTCGGTGTGCAGCGAACTCCAGTAGTGCAGCGCGTCGTCCCAATCTGAACCGGTCGGGGCGTGGTTGCGTCCTTTGAGATATGCGAATGTGGTTTCGTCCGGGGCGATGAGTCCCGCCCGGGCCCCGCCCTCGATCGACATGTTGCAGACCGTCATGCGACCCTCCATCGAGAGCGATACGATGACCTGCCCGCGATACTCGATGACGTAGCCGGTACCCCCGGCCACGCCGATCTCATGGATGATCGACAGAATCACGTCTTTAGCTGTCACTCCTGGCCCGAGCTCACCATCGACGGTTACTGCCATCGATTGGGGCTTGCGCTGCGTCAGCGTCTGAGTTGCGAGCACGTGCTCGACCTCCGATGTGCCGATCCCAAAGGCCAGCGCCCCGAAAGCGCCATGCGTCGCAGTGTGGCTGTCGCCGCACACAATGGTCATTCCAGGCTGCGTGATGCCCTGCTCGGGGCCGATGATGTGTACGATGCCTTGCCGGGGATCATCGAGTCCATAGAGGGTGACTCCGAACTCTTCGCAGTTGGCGATGAGGGTCTCGATTTGTTGGCGAGACAGCGGATCGGTTATGCCGAGCTCGCGGTTGGCGGTCGGAACGCCATGGTCGATGGTCGCGAGCGTGAGGTCTGGCCTGCGCACCCTCCGGCCTTCAGCCCGCAAGCCTTCAAAAGCCTGCGGCGAGGTCACTTCATGGACCAGGTGCATGTCTACGAACAGCAGGGCCGGTTGGCCCGGAGGCTGATGGACGACGTGATCGTCCCAGATCTTCTCGAACAGCGTGCGGGGTTTCATTGCGGATACACCGTAGCGGTACGTTTGCCGAACCGGAAGGCTGCGTGGGATCTCGCTCGACGGTACCATCCGCTCGATGGCTCTTCTTCTCCTCGCACTGTCCATCTCGCTCGGCAGCGCTTTTCCGGCGGTCGCAGCTGACGCAACGATGGACGGATCGCAGCTATCAATTGAGTTGACCGTCACGGTCGATGAGGCTCTGGCGGCTACCACTGTCGTCGCCCATATTGGAAGCTCGAGCAACCAGTCGACCTTTCAGCTTGGACCCGAAGGCGACAACGTCTATTCAGGCCTTCTTTCCAGCACGGTCAGAAACCATTTTGTGATCATCGAAGCCATCCTTCGGGACGGATCAGTGATCTTCTCACGTGCCGCCACACTTGCCGAACTTGGGGTTGACGAAGCGCTCCTGGGCGGGAGCGTCGCGGGCGACGGTACCGATATCGGAACCCCAATCGAAACGGACAGGCCCGGCCTGCTTGTGCCGGCGCTTCTCGTGCTGGCCGCTGTGATCGCGCTTCTCATGACCGTTAGCGTGTTTCGGCGAGGAGTACAGTCACCGGAATGAACGCACAGGGTTGGGACGATCGATATCGCGATGCCGAATTCGTATGGTCGGTTGGTCCAAACGAGACCGTTCAGAAGTATCTGCACGGACTGACTCCCGGCTCAGCCCTCGATCTGGGAGCCGGGGAATGCCGGAATGCAGTATGGCTTGCGTCCCAGGGTTGGAACGTTACAGCGGTTGACTTCTCCAGGATCGGCCTCGATAAAGGTCGTAAGTTGGCGGCAAACAAGGGAGTGGACGTCACGTTCGTGGTCGCCGACGTCGAAATCTTCGATATGGGTTACCGGGCCTGGGACCTGGTTCTGGTCTCCTACCTCCAGATTCCGAACCCACAACGCCTCTCTGTCTTGGAGAGGGCGGCCGAAGCGGTCGCACCGGACGGTCTTTTGATGGTTATCGCCCACGATCGATCGAACGTAGCTGATGGATGGGGCGGACCTCCCGACGAGGCGGTCTGCTATTCGGTCGAGGAAACGGTGTCGGTGCTGCATGGTTTCGACGTGCAGATCGCAGGTGTCATTGAGCGTGACGTCGATACCGAATCAGGACCACGCGTTGCCCTCGACACCCTCGTTGTGGCACACAGGGCTAAGACCGGGGTCAGCTGAGTCGTTTCCGGCTTCTCAAGACGATTGCGAGTCCAATCAACGCCGCCGAACCGAGCACGGCCGCGGTAGACACCAGCGGCGATGGTCGGCTCACATCCCCCAGCCGGGTACGCATGTTGACTGGCAGTTTGAATTCCTTGATGGGCCAGCCCTCGGCCTCGGCCTTGGCTCGCAGATCCCTGTCGGGATTCACTGCTACGGGATTTCCTACCGCCTCCATCATGGGAACGTCCGTAAACGAGTCTGAATAGGCGAAGCTGCGCGAGAGGTCGAGATCTCCTTCGACGGCCAGCTTGTGAATCGCGTCCGCCTTGGTCGGGCCATACGCGTAGAAGTCGATACCACCGCTGTAGAGACCATCTCGATCGGTTGCCAGTTCGGTGGCGATGACGTCGGTCACACCGAGATAGCGCCCTAGTGGCCGAACGATCTCTATCGGGCTGCTCGAGACGATGACCACCCTGTCGCCCTCGCGGTGGTGTTCGTCGATGAGGAACAGCGCCTCGGCGTACACCAACGGCTCCACGACTTCGTCGAGCGTCTCGCTCACGATGCGCTCGACCGTATCGCGGTCCCATCCTTTGACCAGTGTCGTCAATGACTCCCGGATCCGTTCCATTTGATCATGGCTTGCACCAAACAAGACATAGAACGTCTGGGCCACACCGAGCTTCAGAAGGGTTGAGAGATTGAGAAATCCGGCCTGGTAGAGCTGCCTGCGATAAGCCAGTGTGGACGATTTGGCGATGATGGTCTTGTCGAGATCGAAGAAGGCTGCGGCTTGCATCCCTCCAAGGTAGCCCTCTGGCGCCCATTCAGGTGTCCCAATATTTCGCAGCGTACATCTTGATCTCTCCCCGGCGAACTGGCACCTTGACCCGACACCGGAGGTGCAGATGCAGGTAGTAGCCACCTGGGCTCCGGAGGACGGAATATTGGGCGCTCTTGCGCCGCTTGGTTTGGCGAACGCCCGCCCCACCTGTCTTGTCGTCGATCTCGATCCTGCCGGTCCCGAGTATCCGGGAGATCTCAGTCTCGCCGACATCATCGAACGAGGCCCGTCGCGGGCCGAATTGTCCCCCTCTCGCTCCGGGGTTTGCGTGGTGAAGAACGGCGGTGCCGGTGCCGTCGACGGCATCGAAGTGATCCACGCAATGTCGGTGTCGTGGCCATGTGTCGTGGTGCGACTGCCCGCGGCAGGCCTCGATGTTCCTTGGCCGTCGGTCAAGGTGCGCCCGTTGTTGCCGGGCAATTTGTTTGGTCGTCTCGAGAACCGTGCCGTCTACCAGCGCAGTTATTGGCCGGTTCCGGCGCCCGAACAGAGCATTGTTCTGCCGGTTCCCCGCCCGGCGGTGGTGGCGGCGCTTCTCGCTGGAAACAGGATCAGGCGCTCTCCGTGGATCAAAGCCTGGGGATCTGTTTGGGATGAATCATGGGGGTAGTGGAACGCCTGAGCCGCGAGCTCTTGAATCGAGACGTTGCGCTCGATCGTGAATCGCTCTTCAGCGAGTTGCTATCGCTGGTCCCTCACCATGCACCCCTTGCAAAGCCGGCCGAGATTGAAGCCGTGTTGGATGGTCTCGTTGGCCTGGGGCCGGTTGAACAGTTCCTGGCCGATACCGCCGTCACCGACATCCTGGTCAACAGGTACGACGATGTGTGGGTGGAACGTGCGGGTCACCTGGAACGCACGCCGGTCACATTCTCGAGTCCTGAGGCGGTCCTGGCCGCGATCGAACGCGCGATAGCGCCGTCCGGTCTTCGCCTTGATCGTGCATCGCCATCCGTGGATGCACGGCTGGCGGACGGCTCTCGTTTGCACGCCACCCTTCCGCCAATTTCAATTGACGGACCGGCGTTCGCCCTCCGTCGATTCGTCCCGAAAGCTCGAACGTTGCTCGAGCTCGAAGCGCGCGGTGCGCTCGATCACCAGGCCTCTGGCTACCTCGCCGATGCGGTTCGGAACCGTCGGAATATCGTCGTGACGGGCGGCACCGGATCCGGAAAAACAACCCTCCTCAACGTGTTGTCGGGTGAGATCCCCTCATCTCAAAGGACGATCACCGTCGAAGATTCCGCAGAGCTTTCACTGCATGGTCACATTCTGCGACTGGAGTCGAGACCTGCCAATGCTGAAGGAGCAGGTCAGGTGACGGTACAGCAGTTGGTCCGCAACGCCCTTCGGCTGAGGCCGGATCGAATCATCGTCGGTGAGGTGCGAGGCCCGGAGGCTCTCGACATGATCTCTGCGATGAACACCGGACACGACGGATCGATGAGCACGGTCCATGCCAACGGTCCCGATGAGGCTCTGTGGCGGATCGAGACGCTCGCACTCTCGGGAGAGCGAAGGGTGTCCGAGCTGGCGGTGCAGCGTCAGCTTCAATCTGCAATCCACGTGTTGGTGCACACCGCGCGAGTCACAGGGGGACGCCGGGTTGTGAGTATCCATGAAGTCGACCGGCATGGCCTGCGGGAGGTGTGGGGGTGCTGATCCTTGTCGGAGTGATGATTGCCGAGCGCCTTCCCTGGATGCTGGTGGTGGCTGCCATCGGAATGGCACTTCATCCGTTGATGGCCCTTGTCATCGTCACGTTGTATGCAGTGTGGCAT
>JABDOU010000122.1 GCA_013043085.1 Acidimicrobiia bacterium | reverse complement strand
TCTGATCACCGTGATGAGGTCATAGCGGCCGGGCTCGAATTCGATCTCGTCGAGATCAGCCTGCCGCCATTCGATGTCCAATCCACGGGATGCAGCTTCGTCGGCCCCACGCTGGAGAGCCACCGATGAAACGTCAACCGCTTCGACGTCGAATCCGGCTTCCGCGAGCAGGAAGGCGTTGCGGCCGGCTCCACACGCCACGTCCAGTGCGCGTCCAGACGACGGAAGCCGGGGGAGCAGCGCCTCCAGGAACGGAGAGGGCCAGGTGCGTGCGAAGTAGGACCCGTCTGCGTAACGCTGATCCCATTTGACCCGTTCTTCTTCGCTCATCCCACGTGACGCTAGCAACAGTGACGCTAGCAACCACTGCCTCAGCACCGATGAGGCACGGGTCCACGAGATACTCGCCGAGGTGTTCACGATGACGAACGATTGGCAGAAATCTGCCACGGTTGCACACGGTCGTGATGCGACGGCTCTGATACACCTGTGGTTAACCATCAAAGGGGGAAGGAATATGATTGAGAAGGGTTCATTCAACCGGTTCGGTTATTTAGCGGCAGTATCACTCGTTCTTCTAGTCGTTCTTGGAGCCTGCGGCTCAGAGTCTGGGCAACCCGACAGAAGGTCCGCCGCGAACCAGGACACGGCGTCGACAAGCTCCACTACGGAAGCGGATTCGACAACATCCTCAGACGCCCAGGTGGAGGAGGACCTCGAGACCATTGAATCGGCAGTCGCTGCGTTTTATTCAGGTGACTCCGGGCGAGCCGCGGAACTCTTCGAGCTCACCGATCGGACGGACGACGAAATTCGCGCTGAGTCGGCATATCAGGGCGCAATAGGCGGACGATTGACCCTGACCTGCAACGGTTCGGGTGGCGGTATGTTCAGCTGCCGTGTGCCGTATCACAACACCATCACCGACGCGATCGCCTATGTCGACCAGGGCGACACGATCGGGGTCACGGTCGAGAACGGCGTCGTTACCCAATTTGCATTCCCTGAGCATTCGTGGATCGTGCTCCAGATGGGATCGTTTCTGGCGCTCAGCGACCGCTTCGACGGCTACGAGGAGTGCGGATTTGGTCCGTTCTCTGAATCGTGCGCCGTCATCCAGTTGGAGAACCTCGACGCGTGGGTGGATTGGCGAAAGACCCCTCCAGATCCTGCGAGCGTTGTGGAGGTCACCCTCGAGTCGTGGTACGGAGGAGGCTGCGAGGTTGCCGTTTTCCTGAGTGTTTCTGTGCATTTCGACGACGATACGGACTGCGAGTCGGGTGCGTCTGGCCCCTCGCCTGCTGCAACAATCGAATATGAGCACCTCCTGGGTGCGGAAGTCACCGTCGAGAAGTGTGAACGACTCGAGACCGGCGCCAACGACCTGTCATGCGAGGTGCATTACGCGAACGCAATGAACCGTGCTGTCGATAAACCACCCGCAGTAATGACTCGAGAATTCACCGTGCCGGACTCTGCATTCGTGACCGCCCTTGGCGGGGAGAGCACCTGGTACCACGATAACTATCCGGAAGACAGCGAACTCTCCGCGAGCTTCAAGCGATTCGCGGAGGAGGGAGATTTGAAGAAGGAGGAGGTGCGCGAGCTGCGAGCGGCTTATGACGAAGCCGGGTGCGCCACCGCACGTACGCACCAATGTGCCAACCTCATTCTGGACAACATCAACGACTGGGCGGCATGGCATCTGAAGAACGCCTGAGTCGATGCGCAGCGGAGGTCATGTTTGGCAGGAATCTGCCACCGTTGCGCATGGTCGTGACGCCACGCATCTGATACATGTGTTCTTAACCATCAAAGAGGAAGGAATATGGTTAAGAAGTGGTCATTTGACCGGTTTGGTTATCTGGCGGGCGTGGCATTCCCGCTTCTGGCTATCGGAGGGATCTGGCTGCAGTCGACTCGTGGCGAGTGGCCGGGGGATCCGAGAACTGAAATCGTTTCGACTGAAGCAATCGCCGACTATTACACAGGCACGGTTGCGTCGAGGTACGGCTATCTCCTGATGTTCGCTGCGGTGGCGGCGCTGGTCTGGTTCGTTGTCAGTATGCGGAATCGATTCCTGCGTACCGATCCCGGAAGTCGAGCTGCTCGGGTTTTCGCGGGTCTCGGTTTTGTGATGGCCGGCTCCCTCGGCATAATCACGGCCCTCTACGCAGGGTTGGAGCAGGAGGACGCCTCGGGCACCGCCGCGGAGTTCTTGCGTGGCATGTTTACGGTCGAGATGGGATTTGATGGGTTCTGGATACTTGCGGTGTTGGCAATTCCGTTCTTGCTGATTGCGGCCGCCTACGCGGGTTTTCGGGGCGCCACCCCCCGGTGGCTGGCCGTTCTGACAGCGTTGGCTGCCATTCCCAGCCTGGTCGGGGTGTTTGGATTTCCGGTATCTGAGGATCTGGGCAACCTGCTCTGGGTGGGCAATCTGATCCTGTTGGGATGGGCGCTGATCACCGGCGTCACGATGGCAGTTCTCGGCGATCACGTAGTTGATCTCACGGGTTCGCCTGAGCCCGTAGGTGTGCCCGGAGACGCTCGACTGACCAGTCGATAGCGCGTTCCGGTCGGCCCCGGGTCGCAGACCGGGGCCGACAACGTTCGCAATCACTGTCACGGGCATCGCGGGGCGCCGACCGAAGCTAGCGTTCCGCCATGCCATCGGATTCGCTCGTTGTCGCCAAAGGACTCACCAAACGGTTCGGAGATTTCGTTGCGGTCGACAACATCGACTTCGAGGTGCGATCGGGTGAGGCCTTCGGGTTCCTCGGTCCAAACGGAGCAGGCAAGAGCTCGACGATGCGCATCATCGGAGCGACTTCGCCCGCCAGTGACGGGTTTATCGAGGTCCTGGGTCTCGACCCGGAGTTCCATGGATCCGAGATCCGCCAACGTCTCGGCGTGGTGCCGCAGGAAGACAATCTCGACCCCGAACTGCCCGTTGATGCCAACCTGATCATCTATGGCCGCTACTTCGGGCTGAGTCGCTCGCTTATCAAGGAACGTATCGAGGAGCTGCTCGCCTTTGCCCAGCTGTCGGATCGCGCCAAGGACAAGGTCGACTCACTGTCAGGTGGTATGAAGCGGCGGTTGACGATTGCCCGCTCACTCATCAACCAACCCGACCTGCTGTTGCTCGATGAGCCGACGACCGGCCTTGATCCCCAGGCTCGCCATCTATTGTGGGATCGTCTTTACCGCCTCAAACAAGATGGCGTCACGCTCATCATCACAACGCACTACATGGATGAAGCCGAGCAGCTTTGCGATCGCCTCGTTGTCATGGACGGAGGCAAGATCGTCGCGGAGGGCTCTCCGGCCGCACTCATACAGAAGCACAGTCCCCGCGAAGTCGTCGAGGTCCGGTTCCCGGTCGGCGTTCAAGAAGGGGTGGTCAATCGGCTGGAGGATCTCGGCTCGCGCATCGAAGCTCTGCCGGATCGAGTGCTTCTCTACACCGACGACGGAGACCGGGCTGCCGAAGAGATCCACAAGCGCGGTCTGTTTCCCGAAACCATCCTGACGAGGCGCAGCACGCTCGAGGATGTATTCCTCAAGCTGACCGGCCGCACCCTGGTGGATTGAAGGGTCGCGATGACCACGGTTCGCCACGCTATGACCTACTTCGAATCGAGCGCCAGGCGGTACCGCTACGTGTTTCGCGGTTCGATGTTTGCCTCGTTTCTCAACCCGATCCTGTTCCTGTCGGCGATGGGCCTCGGGCTCGGGCAATTGGTCGATCAACAGACCGGCGAAGCCGTGATCGATACCTTCAGCTACGTCACCTACCTCGCACCAGGGCTGATGGCGACGACGGCAATGAGCACGGGAGCATCTGACAGTTCATGGCCCGTGGTGGCCGGTCTGAAGTGGCTCAAGACCTATCACGGCGTGCTGGCGACACCGTTGACCGTCGGCGGTCTCGTTCTGGGTCACGTTGCGTTCGTGTTCACGAGGGTGCTTTTTGTGAGCCTCGTCTATGGGCTGGTCGCGGTTGCCTTCGGGGCGCTCGAATTGCCTCGCGCCCTGTTGGCGATTCTTCCCGCCGGGCTCACCGGACTTGCCTTCGGTGCCGCGGTCATGGGTTTTTCGTCCTACCTCGACCGCGATGTCGGTCTCGCCAACCTGTTTCGTTTCGGGATCACACCCATGTTTCTGTTCTCGGGAGCCTTCTTCCCGATCACCCAGTTGCCCGAATTCATCCAGCCGCTCGCGATCGCCACTCCTCTCTGGCATGGCGTTGAATTGACGAGAGCTGCCGGTCTCGGAGTCAGCACCAGCTGGCATCCCGTATTGCATGTTCTCGTCCTTGCAGCCTTCACCGTTATCGGGTTGTCGGTGGCGAGACGGAAGATGACCATGCGGTTGATCTCGTGACGACGCTGCCGTTGCGCGTGGTCCCAAGGCGGTTCAATTTCGGGCGCTCGGGTCGCATCGTCGAGCGAAACCTGCTCGTGTACCGCCATCTGTGGGGGGTGCTGATATCCGGCTTCTTTGAGCCAGTGTTCTACCTCTTTTCCATCACGGTGGGCTTCGGAGCCCTGGTGGGCGACATCACCATGCCCAACGGACAGGTGGTCTCCTATGCAGCCTTCGCGGCACCTGCACTTCTGGCAGCATCGGCCATGAATGGCCCTGTGTTCGAATCCTTCGGCATCTTCTTCAAACTGAAGTACATGCGGACCTACGAAGGGATACTTGCTACTCCGTTGACACCACGCGACATTGCCATCGGCGAGATCACCTGGTCGCAGATGCGAGGGGCGCTCTACGCCACTGCCTTCGTTGTGGTCATGTGGGCCATGGGTCTGATCCTGAGCCCGTGGGGGCTGCTGGCCATTCCCGCCGCGATGCTCACCGGCTTCGCGTTTGGCGCGGTAGGGATGGCTGCCACAACGTACATGCGGTCCTGGCAGGACTTCGACCTGATCTTCGTGGTGACCCTTCCGATGTTCCTCTTTTCCGCAACCTTTTATCCTCTGGAGATCTACCCGGATTGGTTGCAGATCGTGGCCCGCTTCTCACCGTTGTACCAATCCGTAGATCTCCTGCGAGGTTTGGTTCTGGGCGTGATCGACTGGTCGATGCTGGGTCACATCGCTTTTCTCGTCGCGATGCTGATATCCGGTCTCATCATGGCCGGCCGCCGAGTCGAGAAGCTGCTCGTCACCTAGCCATTCAGGCCCGGTTGCTCATCGAGGACAGCTGGCCGCAGCCGGCAGGTAGTAGCCCCGCCACGGCCTCGGCTTCTCATTCGACGTTCCCAGGGCGCGAGAAGTTTTTGTCTTACGGCACTTTATACCCTACGACACCTGCGCGATTGGGGTAGGTTCGCAATTGAACGCGGTGAACGTCCGTGATGGCGAGGAGTTCCTTTCTCGCACAGGCCGAGTCCTCACGGGTCTTGTGGGCAGACCAAGGAGGAACAATGACCGCTGTATCCAAACGGGTAGTGCCGACCATGGCCCTACCCCTACTTTTTGCACTGGTATTGGCGCTAGCCGCCGGACCAGCCGTGGCGACGCACGAAGCGTCCGGGAACGGTATCGAGCCGATCCTGGTGGCGGGCAATCCAAACTGCGCCGCCCTCAACGCCAGCCAGGACGCGGCGTTCGCGAGCATCACGTCCGACTTCGGGTGGAAGATCGATGGTGGCGCCCCAAACAACGGCATCTACACGTTGACTGCGGGCAACCAGAACGGTGATCCCACCGTCCTGACCGGCGGTGCCATCGCGGACACGAACAACACGATCACGATCTCCAAC